>JACQYM010000355.1 GCA_016208225.1 Deltaproteobacteria bacterium
CAACACGGAACCTGAAATGACGTCATTACGGCAGTGTGTTGAGCCGGAATCCACTTCGCGGCCTGACAACAACAGACTGGATGCCGGATAAAAAACCTCCGGCATGACGGAAAAATGAATCTCTCATTTTGCAAGAGACTCTGTTGATATACCGTTTACAAAGTCTCGGAATGTCCGTCATTCCGGCATGTTTTCAGCCGGAATCCGCCTGTCTCAGATCAAAGGATACCATCATTTCCCTATAACTTATTTTTTTAATTTTCAACACAAGGATTTACCACCAAAAAAATGAAATATTGCAGATGAAATATTGCAAATCTGCCGGAAGCTGTTTATTAAGAGCAGAAATTATTTCTATATCTGACAGTTGCATTCAACCTTATCAGAATTCTACACTGGCGGGATGTCATGACGGAAATTGATCTTACCCCTCTGCGGGCCCAGCTGAAAAAGCAGTTCCGGGAGCTGATGCCCAACTCCAACCTCGATTACTGCCTCACCTGCGGCCTCTGCGCCAGCGGCTGCCCGGCCAGTGACATCGAGGGCATGGACCCCCGCAAATTCATCCGCTACCTTGTGCTGGGCCAGGATGAGCTGCTGAAAAACAGCAACTGGCTTTACAGCTGTTCCATCTGTCAGCGCTGCGAATACGCCTGCCCCATGGGCATCCACGTCGGCCGTTTTGTCTATGCCCTGAAGGGCATGCGGCCCAAGGAATTGCGGCCGAGAAACCTGCAGAAATCCTGCGATCTGCAGAAAGAAAGCAACTCCACCGGCATCCCCAATGCGGACTTTGTCTGGGTGGTGGGCGACATGTTGGAAGAGGTCCATGCCACCGAACCGGAATGGGCGGACCTTGCGGCCCCCATGGACAAGGTCGGCGCCCGCTTCTATCTGAACCAGAACGCCAAGGAGCCCACCGTCGAGCCGGAAGAGATGGTTTTCCTGTGGAAAATCCTGCACGCGGCCGGCATCGACTGGACCTATTCCTCCAAGTGGTGGGACGGCGCCAACTACTGTCTCTTTTCCGGGGACCCGGCCGACTGGGAATACACCACGCGCATGCAGGCCGAGACCGTTGACGCCCTGGGGTGTCCGACGTACATCAACACCGAGTGAGGCCACATGCTCTACGCAACCCTGGAAGGGTTGAAAAGATTCAAAATCCCGCACAACTTCGAAGTGGTGAGCATCATCAGCCTCTATGCCCAGTGGATCAGGGAAGGCCGGCTGAAACTCGACCCGTCCTGGAACACGGAGGGGCTGAAATTTACCGTACAGGATCCCTGCAAGCTGGTGCGCCAGTCATTGGGTGATCCGGTGGCGGATGATCTGCGGTTTGTCATCAAGCAGGTGTGCGGCGAGGAAAACTTCGTTGATGTCTGGCCCAACAAGTCCAACAACTACTGCTGCGGCGGGGGCGGCGGGGCCCTGCAGGCCGGCTTTACCGACAACCGCCGCAAACACGGGCGCATGAAATTCGACCAGCTGCATGCCACCGGCGCGGACGTGGTGATCACGCCATGCCACAATTGCCATACCCAGGTCAAGGATATCTGCGCCCATTACGGCGGCAAGTGGCAGACCACCCATCTGTGGAACTGGATTGTCAAGGCGCTGGTGCGCTGAGGTAAGGGCGGGTTGCGAACCCGCCCCTACGAACGTTGGAACATTGGAAACGTTGGAACGTTGGAACGTTGCCACGTTGAAACATTATTAAACAAAACGGAAAGAAACATGCCCAAAGGATCGGTATTAGTTGTCGGCGGGGGTATTGCCGGCGTGCAGGCGGCCCTGGACCTGGCAAACAGCGGTTTTCTCGTCCACCTGGTGGAAAAAACCGCGGCCATCGGCGGCAAGATGTCCCAATTGGACAAGACCTTCCCCACCAACGACTGCTCCGCCTGTATTCTCTCGCCGAAACTGGTGGAGTGCGGCAGGCATCGCAACATCAACCTCCTCACCCTGTCGGACCTGATCTCGCTTGACGGCGAACCGGGCAGCTTCAGGGCCGTTGTCCGCCAGCGGCCCCGTTATGTTCATCCGGCGAAATGCATTGCCTGCGGCCTGTGCGCCGAAAAATGCCCGAAAAAGGTGGCCAATGATTTCAACATGGGCATCGGCAAGCGCAAGGCCGCCTACCTCAGCTATCCCCAGGCCGTACCCCTGAAATACGCCATTGATCCGGCCCACTGCATCTGGATCAACAGACCGGGCCGTTGCGGCATCTGCGCCAAGGAGTGTCCCTCCGGGGCCATCAATTTCGATGAGAAAGTGCAGGAGCATGCGCTGGAAGTCGGCTCCGTGGTGCTCTCCCTCGGCTTTTCCCGGTTCAACCCGTCCGGCCTGGACTTCACCGGCTACGGCCGTCTGCCCAACGTGGTCACCTCCATGGAATTCGAGCGGCTGCTCAGCCCCTCCGGCCCCTCCAAAGGCCACCTGGAACGGCCTTCCGACGGCAGGGAACCGAAGAAAATCGCCTGGCTGCAATGCGTCGGCTCCCGGGACATCAACCGGGCAGGCCACCCATACTGCTCCTCGGTCTGCTGCATGTTCGCCCTCAAGCAGTCGATCATGGCCATGGAGCATGCCCACGGCGATCTCGCCTCCTCCATTTTCTTCATGGACATGCGCACCCACGGCAAGGGGTTCGAGAACTATTACAGCCGCGCCAGAGATCAGGGCGTGCGCTTTCACCGGGCCCGGGTCCATTCCGTCATCCCGGCCGAGGCAGAGGGCGATCTGAAAATCCGCTATGTCAACGAAGATGGCCGGGTCAACTTCGAGGAATACGACATGGTCGTCCTGTCCACCGGCCTGCAGCCGTACAAGCAGACCCTGGAACTTGCCGCCATGCTCGGCCTGGAGCTTGACGCGGACAATTTCCTCAAGACCGACAGCTTCAACCCGGTGGCCACCAGCCGGCCGGGGATCTTTGTCTGCGGCGCGGCCTCGGAACCCAAGGACATTCCCCAGTCGGTCATGGAGGCCAGCGCCGCGGCGGTGGAGGCGGGACGCATTCTGGCGCCGGCGCGCTGGACCGAAACCATCAGCAAACACTATCCGCTGGAGCGGGACATCCATGCCGCCCCACCCCGCATCGGCGTATTCGTCTGCCACTGCGGCATCAATATCGCGAGCGTCGTTGATGTGGCGGCCCTGGCGGCCTATGCCGGCACCGATCCCAAGGCGTTCGCCGATCCGACCACCGGCAAGGAGCTGGCGCTGGCGCAGTACGGCCAGGGCGCCGACATCATCTTTCACGCCAGCGGCAACACCGGCAAGGGCGTGTTCAATGCGGTGAGCCCCTCTTCCAGGAAACCCTGCGCGACGCGGGCTTGAACCAGTTCCTGTTCGAGATGGCCAACATCAGGGACCAGGATTCCTGGGTCCACCAGCATGAACCGGAGAAAGCCACCGCCAAGGCCAAGGACCTGGTGCGCATGGCCGTGGCCCGGGTACGGGGCGAAGGCGCCCTGCCCTACAACATGGTGCCGGTGACGAAATCCGCCCTGGTCATCGGCGGCGGCGTTACCGGCATGACCGCGGCCCTGGCCTTTGCCGACCAGGATTATCCGGTGACGCTCATCGAGCAGAGCGACATGCTGGGCGGCAACGGCCGCAACATTTACCGCAACTGGAAAGGCGAACGGTTCCTGCCCTTTATCAACGACCTGGCGGCCAGGGTCACCAGTCATCCGCAGATCAGCGTCAAGTTCAACAGCGCCATTAAAGACGTGGCAGGTTCAGTGGGCAAGTTCTCCACCACCTTTTCCGACGGCCAGAGCTTCGAGCATGGCGTGGCGGTGGTGGCCGTGGGCGGCGAACCCTATCAGCCGGAAGGGAAATGGCAATTCCTGCACGGCGTCAACCCCAACGTGCACACCCTGCTGGAGTTGGATAAAAAATTCATCGACCAGGATGAATCACTGAAGAGCATCGACCAGGCGGTCTTCATGCACTGCGTCGGCTCCCGCATCCCGGAACGGCCTTACTGCAGCCGGGTCTGCTGCACCCATGCCGTTGATGCGGCCATCAAGCTCAAGGAACTGAACCCGGAGATGGACATCTTCATGCTGTACCGCGATGTCCGCACCTACGGCCAGCGGGAGCGCCTTTACCAGGAGGCCCGCGGCAAGGGCATCATCTTTGTCCGGTACGATCTCGACCATCTGCCGCAGGTGAGCGAAGAGAGCGGCCGGCTCATGATCAGATGCCATGACCCGATCATCGACGCGGACATTGCCATCCAGCCGGACATGCTGGTGCTGGCCACCGCCATCCAGCCGAGAGCGCAGAGCGCCGGCAGCCTTTCCAAGTTTTTCAAGTGCGCCATCGACGGCCAGGGCTTTCTGCTTGAGGCGCACATGAAGCTGCGGCCCGTGGATTTTGCCACGGCAGGCGTCTTTCTGGCCGGACTCTGCCACTATCCGAAATCCATGGAAGAGTCGATTGCCCAGGCCAAGGCCGCCGCGGCCCGGGCCTCGGTTATCCTGGCCCAGGACGCCGTGCCGGCGGAAAGCGTCACCGCGGTGGTCAATCGCGCCAAATGCACCGGCTGCGGGGTCTGCACCGAGGTGTGCGCCTTTAATGCGGTGAGCCTTGACGACAACGGCCTCTCCGTCATCAACACCGCCATGTGCAAGGGCTGCGGCGCCTGCGTGGCCGGCTGCCGCTCCGATGCGGTGACGCTCAAGAATATCGGCAATGAACAGATCATGGCAGCCGTGGATGCCGCGTTTTGTGATTAATTCCCAAGAATTGATGCCCTCGTAATAACTGAAAATTAACCACGGAGAGCACAGAGCCCGCAGAGATAACTAATTGTAATTAAAAATTTTTTATCTTTGATCTCGTGATGAAATAGGCTTTTTTCGAATTCATCAGGAATTCGTCCCTCGGAGTAGGAGCGGGCCATGCCCGCGACCTTTGACATGATAAACCCGGTTATCGCGGGCATGGCCCGCTCCTACCGCAAGATGAAATATAAAATTTACAGACGAGTAAGACTGGTGAGACCAATATGACCAACCAGACCAGTGAGACCAGCAAGACCAGTCAGACCAACTGGGAACCGAAAATCATCGCCTTTCTGTGCAACTGGTGCAGCTATGCCGGGGCGGATCTGGCCGGCGTCAGCCGCTTCCAGTATCCGCCCAATATCCGCATCGTCCGGGTCCCCTGTTCCGGCAGGGTAAGCGCCAATATCCTGCTCTCCGCCCTCAAGTCGGGCGCGGACGGGGTCCTGGTTTCCGGCTGCCATCCGGGCGACTGCCACTATATCAGCGGCAACTACTTTGCCCGGCGCCGGTTCGCCCTGCTCAACAACCTGCTCGACTTTGTCGGCATCGAACCGGGACGAGTCCACTTTTCCTGGGTATCGGCCTCGGAGGGCGAACAGTTCGCCGAGGTGGTGAAAAAGGTGACTGACAAGGTGAAAACCCTGGGGCCGGCCACCCGGCTGGTGAAAAGCATCGACACCGTGCAGGCTGCGTAAGGGCCGTTGCCGCAGGCAGTTACCACCGAAGCACAAACTATAACTCTCGAACCTTGAACTTTGTTATATGCCAACAATCAATGAACAATTAACCGAAGAAATCAGGGTCCAGGCAAGAAAGCTGCTGGCGGACAAAACGGTGGCCGCGGTGATCGGCTATACCGCGGGCAGTCTGCCGATGACCGTCAAGCCCGCGGTGATCCGCGCGGCCGACGATTGCGGCCGGCTGGTCTGGAACAGCTTCTGCGTGCTGAACCTGGCCAACTACCTGCCCGAGGTGCTGAAATCCGTGGAGCCGCCGCGCGGGCCGCGGGACCCGAAACCCACGGGACCGCTGCCAAAGGTGGCGGTCATGGCCACCGGCTGCTGGTCGCGCAATATCGTCGTGCAGATCCAGGAGCACCAGGTGGAGCGCGAGCGCGTGGTGGTCATGGCTATCGGCAGCCGCGGCATGGTCAGCCGCCGCAAGGTGGAGGCCCATTTCAGCGGCCGGGAGATCCTGGCCGTGACGGAGCTTGACCACGAACTCGTGGTCAAGGGCGCTGATTTTACCGAAACAGTCAACCGCTGGAGCATGGTGCGCGACAACTGCCAGACCTGCACCCATCCCGACCCGGTGCTGGTCGATGTGCGCATCGGCGCGCCGGCGGCGGACAGAAAGAATCCGAACCCGTTCAAGCAGGTGGAAATGATCGAGGCCAGATCCACAGACGAGCGCTGGGCCTGGTTCAGTGCGGAATTCTCCAGCTGCATCCGCTGCTATGCCTGCCGCAACGCCTGCCCGCTCTGCTACTGCCCCACCTGTTTTGTCGATGACGCGAGGCCCCAGTGGGTGGGCAAAAGCCTGGATGCCACGGACACCGGACTCTTTCATGTCCTGCGGGCCTACCACTGCGCCGGCCGCTGCACCGACTGCGGGGCCTGCGAATCGGTCTGCCCCATGGGCATCAACATGCGGATGCTGACTAAAAAACTGAACAAGGACGTCCTGAATCTTTACGGCATCGAGGCCGGCATGCAGCCCGACACTCCCCTGCCCCTCACCACCTACAAACCGGATGACCCCCAGCAATTCATCGTCAACGAACCCGGATCGGCAAAGGAGGGTGCGTAACCGTGCAGGTTTTCAAACTATCACAAGCAGAACTGGACAGCATGATCCGCCACTTCGGCAGCTTGGGCATGGTCTACACCCCGGCCGCGGGCAAACAGCCCTCGGCCCGGACCGACTGCGCGCCGGGCTGGCAGCCGGCGGACGGCGCGCCCCTTGCCCTGGCAACCGGCCCGTCCGCCACCTCGGTGAAGACCTTCTTCTTTCCCCAGCCGGAAACCATGCAGACTTTCAGCGTCAAGAACAATTATCCGGACAGAGGCCTGCTGCGGGAACCGGAAACCCTCACGGAAAAACAGATCGTGGTCGGCCTGCGGCCCTGCGATGCCAGAAGCGTGCTGCTGAACAATCTGCCCTACCGGGAAGACCCCTATTATCAGGCCAATATGGCGCGCACCGTACTGGTCGGCTTCACCTGCGATGCCATGTGTTCCACCTGTTTCTGCGACCGGATGGGCGGCTCGCCCATGGCCACCGAAGGGCTGGACATTGCCGTTTCCCGGCTTGACCACGGCTTTGCCGCCGAGATCCTCACCGCCCGCGGCGAGGAACTGCTGGCCGGCCTGAAGCTCACCCCGGCCGGCATCAGCGAACTGGATGAGCTTGCCGGCCGCCGCCAGGCCGCTCCGCAGGCAGATGCCGCCGGTCTCGACGCCCTGAAGGAACGGGACTTGAACCGGCTCTATGAGGCCCCCCTGTGGCAGCAGCTCGGCGAATCATGCATCAACTGCGGGGCCTGCACCTTCGTCTGCCCCACCTGCTACTGCTTCGACGTGCAGGACGAGGTGGTGCGCGGCACGGGCCGGCGCATCCGCTACTGGGACTCCTGCATGTTCCCGCTTTACAGCCTGCACACCTCCGGCCATAACCCGCGGGGCCAGAAGATGCAGCGCACCAGAAACCGCTTCATGCACAAACTGAAATATTTTCCGGACCGTTTCGGCCCCTTTTCCTGCGTGGGCTGCGGCCGCTGTGTCAAGGATTGTCCGGTCAACATTGATATCCGCGAGGTCATGGGCGACCTCCTGACGGTGGAGTAATATATGATATCCTATCTGCCATACCCGGTGCGCATCGACGACATCGTGGTTGAAACGGAAGACGGCAACCTGAAAACCTTCAAGCTCGTTTTCGAAGACGAGGCGCAGAAACTGGCCTGGCGGCATGTGCCGGGCCAGTTCGCCATGCTGTCGGTCGCCGGCCAGGGGGAGATCCCCATCGGCATCGCCTCCTCGCCCACCGAACCGGACCACCTGCTCTTTACCGTCAGCCGGGCCGGCAAGGTGACCACCGCCCTGCACCAGATGCATGCCGGCGAACGCATGGGCGTGCGCGGCCCCCTGGGCAACGGTTTTCCCATCACCACCGACATGAAGGGCAAAAATATCGTCATCATTGCCGGCGGATTCGCCGTCACCACCCTGCGCGCTACCCTCATCTACCTGCTGGCCCACCGGCAGGATTACGGCACGATCACCTTCATCTACGGCGCCAGAACGCCGGGCATGCTGCTCTACCGCGAGGAACTCAAGCAATGGGCCGAGCGCAGCGACGTTGACCTGCATGTCACCATTGATCGGGAAGCGCCGGGCTGGGACGGGCTGGTCGGCTTCGTACCCACCATTGCCGGCCAGGTGGCGCCCTCGCCCGATAACAGCGTGGCGCTGATCTGCGGCCCGCCCATCATGATCAAATTCACCATGCCGCCGCTGGAAAAAATCGGCTGGACCAACGACCAGGTCTATCTCTCCCTGGAAAACCGGATGAAATGCGGCCAGGGCGTCTGCTGCCACTGCAACGTCGGCCCCAAACTGGTCTGCAAGGACGGCCCGGTCTTCACCCGCACCCAGGTGAACAAACTGCCGGTTGAGTATTAAGCGACGCAGCAATTATTGAGATAACGTCTATCAAGTCTCAAAACTTCCATCTTTCCGGCAAGTTTTTTATAGGAAAGTCCTGGTCTGTCTTATTGTGCAGGCAGGGACGTAGGAGCGGGCCATGCCCGCGATAGAGACAGCCGCAATGCCGAAGGTCGCGGGCATGGCCCGCTCCTACGCCGCGAGGCTTGCATGCTTCGTTGTTCCCGCTTGCGGATTTACCCATCTTGCTACGAGAAGGGCCGGAAATCAAGACAAAATCAACCGCTCCGTCAAATCGCCAGGAACAAACAGCCTTCAATGAAAAAAGCCGATTGAAAAAACAGGTGCTGGAACTGCGAAGCCGTTGTAACATAACAATATCGTCGCCAAAATGTTAGAGACGGCATAAGGAGCCGTAACGAAATAATCAAAAATGAAGAGATTATTTCGTAATGGCTCCTAAATAAAGATTATAATTGGCGGATAACGCCCTATGCCGTTGCCAACTTCTGAATCGAGGACAATTCGAGGATGCCCATGCGAAAGAAACTTGTACTGAGTGCAGCATTGATGATGCTTCCCTTCACAACCTTTTTTTATCCTGTGTCGCCATCCTCATCCGCCGATGCCATGGGGCAGCTCCCCGAGGCCGCCCTGGAGGCGGACCCGGCGCAGGCCCCTTACGAGGAATATGTGCCGGAACCAGAGGCCGAGGAAGTTGTGCCGCTGGATGGCGGGGAAGAATATGTGCCTGAACCTGCTGCCGAGGAGGCTGACCTGCCTGAGAGCGGAGAGGAATATATCCCCGCGCCCGGTGATGAGGAAAGAGCTCAGCCGGAGGGCGCGGAGGAATACGTGCCCGAAACGGGTGACGGGGAACTTGTGCCGCCGGGGGCCGAAGAGGAACACGTGCCGCAGCCCGGCGACGAGGAGATTGTGCCGCCGGCGCCATACGAAGAATATGCACCTCCGGGTGATGAGGAAGCTGCTCCGCCTGATGGCGGGGAAGAGTACGCCCCCCAGCCTGGCGAAGTGACGGATGAGCCGGTGCAGATTGATGATGAGCAGCAGCCGGCGCCGGCTGAGGAAGGGGGCAGCTGAGCCCGCCTTGCACACTTCAGCCGCATCATATGCTCCCGCTGCCGCAGCCGCAACGGCAAACGACATCATGGTCGAGGTCG
>JACQYM010000356.1 GCA_016208225.1 Deltaproteobacteria bacterium
AAAGCCGGCGCCACGCAAATTCATGTCGGGTTACGGCGATAGGGCCGCCTAACCCGACCTACGGCTGCATCACGAAGAGTTTCAGGAGTTTTGCAATGATGACACTTCCCCGGGCATTACGATCATCCGTTGGCCAGAAAGTTCTTATGGCGATCAGCGGCACGATGCTCAGCCTGTTCCTGCTCGTCCATGGTGCGGGGAATTCCACTCTCTTTTTAGGCAGGGACTCCTTTCTCTCCTATGCCGAGAAGCTCCACTCCCTTGGCGTGCTGGTCTCTCTTTTTGAGATCAGTCTGCTTGCCGTCTTTCTGCTGCATGTTGCCGTCGGCATCGCCCTTTTTTTGCAGAACAATGCGGCCCGGCCTGTCCGTTATCAGGTCGATAAATCCGCGGGCGGCCGCACTCCGGGGTCGCGCACCATGCCCTACACCGGTGTCGTTATCCTGATCTTCATTGTTGTGCACCTGCTGAATTTTCATTTCACGGACCATTCCATCCCCATTGCCGACATCGTGAAAAACGTCCTGAGTCAGCCGCTGACGGCCCTGTTCTACATGGCTGCCATGGCGGTTCTCTGCCTGCATATCAGCCATGGTTTCTGGAGTCTGCTGCAGACGTTCGGCATCAACCATCCGAAATACAACAGCGCGCTGCGGAACGCTGCACTGGCCCTGGCCTTGCTGCTGGCCGCGCTTTTTATCCTTATTCCGCTCTTTACCTTATCAATGCAGGATTTTCCATTCTGAGCATGTGAGACATGATGAAGCTTGATGCCAAAATACCGGACGGCCCCCTGGCGGAAAAATGGGACAGACACCGTTTTGCCGTAAAACTCGTCAATCCGGCCAACAAGAGAAAATACAAGATTATCGTTGTCGGCTCGGGCCTTGCCGGCGCCTCCGCCGCCGCCACCATGGCTGAACTCGGTTATCAGGTGCATGTCTTTACCATGCACGACAGCCCGCGCCGGGCCCACAGCATTGCGGCCCAGGGCGGCATCAACGCCGCCAAGAATTATCAGAACGACGGCGACAGCACGTTCCGTCTCTTTTACGACACCATCAAAGGCGGCGATTTCCGGGCCCGGGAGGCCAATGTCTACCGCCTGGCGCAGATCAGCGGCAACATCATTGACCAATGCGTGGCCCAGGGCGTGCCCTTTGCCAGGGAATACGGCGGCACCCTGGCCAACCGCTCCTTCGGCGGGGCCCAGGTTTCCCGCACCTTCTATGCCAGGGGCCAGACCGGCCAGCAGCTTCTGCTCGGCGCCTACAGCGCCCTCATGCGCCAGGTGCGGCTCGGCAAGGTCATCATCCATAACCGTCTTGAGATGGTTGATCTGGTGGTGGAGGAGGGCCGGGCCAGGGGCATTGTGACGCGGGACATGCGCTCCGGCGCCATCGCCTCCCACGCGGGCCACGCGGTGGTGCTGGCCACCGGCGGCTACGGCAATGTCTATTATCTTTCCACCAACGCCATGGCCTCGAATGTGACGGCGGCCTGGCGCGCCCACAAAAAAGGGGCGCTGTTCGCCAATCCCTGTTTTGTGCAGATTCATCCCACCTGCATCCCCGTGCACGGCGACTATCAGTCCAAGCTGACCCTGATGAGCGAAAGCCTGCGCAACGACGGCCGGGTCTGGGTGCCGGCAAAAACCGGAGACAAACGGCCGCCCGCCGAAATCCCGGAAGCGGAGCGGGACTATTATCTGGAAAATAAATATCCGAGTTTCGGCAATCTCGTGCCCCGGGATGTTGCCTCGCGCAATGCCAAGGAACAGTGCGATAGCAGCAAAGGGGTGGGAGAAACAGGCCTTGCCGTCTACCTTGACTTTGCCGATGCCATCAAACGTGACGGCGCGGAGACGATTTTACGCAAGTACGGCAACCTCTTTCAGATGTATGAAAAGATCACCGCCCAGGACCCGATCAAACAGCCCATGATGATCTATCCCGCCGTGCACTACGCCATGGGCGGCCTGTGGGTTGATTACAACCTCATGAGCACCGTTCCCGGCCTTTTTGTGCTGGGCGAGGCCAATTTTTCCGATCACGGCGCCAACCGCCTCGGAGCAAGCGCCCTGATGCAGGGACTGGCTGACGGCTACTTTATCCTGCCCAATACCATCGGCGGCTATCTGTCAGCCTCCCCCCTCGCCCTGCCGGACACCTCAGCCCCGGTCTTTGTCGAGACCGAAAAACAGGCGGCCTCGCTCATCAGCAGGCTGCTGGCCGTGCAAGGGAAAAGGACCGTAGCCGATATCCACCGGGAACTGGGCAAGCTGCTCTGGGACAAGTGCGGCATGGCCCGGAATCGATCCGGCCTGCAGAAGGCCCTGGCCGCGATTCCGCGGATCAGGGAGGAATTCTGGAATAATGTCCTGATCCCCGGTACGGGCAGAGAGCTGAACCAGTCCCTGGAACGGGCCGGCAGACTGGCGGACTATCTCGAATTTGCCGAACTCATGGTCCGCGATGCCCTTGACCGCGAGGAATCCTGCGGCTGTCACCTGCGCGAGGAAAGCCAGACCGAGGAAAGCGAGGCAAAGCGGGATGATGAAAGGTATGCCTACGTTGCCGGGTGGGAATATGCCGGG
>JACQYM010000357.1 GCA_016208225.1 Deltaproteobacteria bacterium
ACATTCATCACCGCGTCGGCCGCGGCGACAAACAGCTCTTCCACGGTTTCACCCCAGGCCTGAAAGGCCACATCCGAGGTGGCCACATCATCAAGATATTCAAACGGCATGACGCTCCACGCATTCCCGCAGCCGCTGCAGAATCTCCTCCCGGCAGTTCTCCAGAGCCCGGCCGATGAAGACAAGCCGGGTTTGCTCATCGGCAAATTCCTCCAGATCGGCCCGGCCCGCCACATAATTGAACAGAAAAGTTCCCGCAGCGGTGCGCACAAAGCCCTTGGCCCTGAACACCTCGGCCGGCAAATTGGCAATGAGTTCCCGGAACGCCTCTTCGTTGACCGGGGCCTCGGTTGCATAGGTAAACGACTGAAAGTGTTCGCCGGCCGCCTCTGCCGCCCGGGGCAGGCGGGTTCTTTCCGGCGGCGGGTCCAGGCCGAAAAGCAGGTTGATATCCACCTCGCAGTTCACAGTGCGCAACAGGGCCGCCGTATCATTAAAACGGCGCACCTGTTCCTCCACCTCCCGCAGCTCATCCTCTGTTACCAGGTCAACCTTGTTGACGAGCAGGATATCGGCGGCGCCGAGCTGGCTGCGGGCGGTGTAGCCGACCGACGGACAGCGCACGCTGATATAGGCATCCACAATGCAGATCACGCAGTCCAGCCGGACTTCGGGCAGGTTATCCTCCACCTCGTAGACCAGGGCGTCCGCCTCCGCCACCCCGGTCGCCTCCACCACGATGAATTCCGGACCGATCTTCTCCAGGATCTCCCGCACCGCCGCCTCGAATTCTCCGATCATGGAGCAGCAGACGCAGCCGCCGGCCAGCTCGATGATGCGGATGTTTTCCCCCTCGATCACCCTGCTGTCAATGGCGATTTCACCGAATTCATTCATGAGCACCGCCAGTCGGCGGTCGGTGGCGGCGAGGATGCGGCGCAGCAGGGTGGTCTTGCCGCTGCCCAGCGAGCCGGTGATGAGCATGATCGGGGTCCGTGCCGCCATCGGCTTCCCCCCTACCCCTTGACATTGCCGATGGGTACCAGGCGCGCCACCCGTCGGCTGATGCCGGCCATTTCCGTGGCCAGCACCACCTCATCGATATCTTTGTAGGCCGGCCCCGCCTCTTCGGCCAGGCCTGAATAGGAGACGCTGCGCACATAGATGCCCCTGGCCTCCATCTCCTCCTGCAGCTGTTTGCCCCGGAACGTCTTCTTGGCCTGGCGCCGGCTCATGGCCCGGCCGCTGCCGTGGGCCGTACTGAAGAACGTGGCACTGCCGCCTTCCACGCCGCACAGCAGATAAGAACCCGTTTCCATGCTGCCGCCCAGGATCACCGGCTGGCCCGTCTGCCGGTAGACCTCGGGCAGTTCCCGCCGGCCGGGGCCGAAGGCCCGGGTCGCGCCCTTGCGGTGCACCAGCAGTTCGCGCATCTCGCCATGCACCAGGTGTTTCTCGAGCTTGGCCGTATTATGGGCCACGTCGTACACCTGATGCAGGCCAAGATCATGGGGATCGCGGTGAAAGACATCGGCGAATACCTCCCGGATGCGGTGCAGGATCACCTGCCGGTTGGCAAAGGACATATTGATGGCGCACTTCATGGCGGCGAAATAGTCCTGCCCCTCCGGCGAACGGAAGGGGGCGCAGGCGAGCTCCCGGTCGAGAATCCTGATGCCGTATTTGCTCTCCATGACCCGCAGGAAGATCTGCAGGTAATCGGTGGCCACCTGATGACCGAAGCCCCTGCTGCCGCAGTGAAACATCAGCACCACCTGGTTGGGCATGGTGATGCCGAAGGCCCTGGCCAGCTTGTGGTCCATGATATTCTCGGGCTTTGCCACCTGGATTTCCAGATAATGATTGCCCGATCCCAGGGTGCCGATCTGCTTGTAGCCCCGATCCACCGCCTTATCGCTGACTTTGGTCACATCCGCGCCGCTGATACAGCCGTATTCTTCGGTAAGCTCCAGGTCCTCGTGCCAGCCGTAGCCGTTCTTGACGCACCAGGGGGCGCCCTGTTCCACCACGGTCCGGAATTCGCTTTTCGATATTTTCAAAAAACCGGTGCAGCCGACGCCGGCCGGCACGCGGAGATACAGCTGGTCCACCAGGGTCTTGAGATGGGGTCTGACCTCGTCATACGTCAGATTGGTGAGCACCAGACGCATGCCGCAGTTGACATCAAAGCCGATGCCGCCGGGGGAGATGACCCCCTCCCTGGTATCCATGGCCGCCACGCCGCCGATGGGAAAACCGTAGCCCCAGTGGCCGTCCGGCATGCAGAAGGAATAATCGACGATGCCGGGCAGGGTTGCCACGTTGGTTACCTGATCGATGACCCCCTCATCCATCTCTTCCACCAGTTTCCGGGTGGCATAGATGCGGGCCGGCACCAGCATGCCTTTTTTGTGGCTGGTCGGAACCTCCCAGACGGTATCGGAGATCCGTTTTAAATTCGCTAGGGATGTCATGGCGCTGTCTCCGGATTGGTTGATGGTTGATGGCGGATGGCGGATGGCTCAAGGCTTATGGCGGATGGATGATGTTTAATACGCATTCCGCAATCCGCAATCTCCTGACTCCTGATAAAACCTATCACAGCGGATAAACGCCAGGCAAGCCCCGGTCAATAATTAATTTTTCCTTCGCAAACCGGAAGTTTCGGGCAGGGAGTTCAACACCCATTTTGTTGCCAAAAATGGGCCTGGAAGTTCCTGAATCAACCTGGTGCAATTTACACCTGTTGCCAACTACGTGCACAACTAGCACAAAAAATACTCAGCACTTTCCGCATGATATGTAAATAATAAAATTATTTATTGACACAATGTCAGGTAGTTAGTATTTACCTAGGTATAAGTACTTATTCCAGCGGGTGTTTGATTAACCATAATCTTTGCACAACATGCACAAGAGGCACAACATGCTAAACACCGACCAAACTCCTTCTGCCGTTGTTTTCGGGTGCGGCAATCCGCTCATCGGGGATGACGGATTCGGGCCGGCAGTGATCGACGAACTGCTGCAAAGCAAAGACCGCCTGCCATCCGGTGTCAGCCTGGCTGATGTCGGCACCGGCATCCGGGAATATCTTTTTGATTACCTCCTGTCCGAACAGGACAGACCAAAGCACCTCATCATTGTCGATGCCATAGACCGACAGGACAAGAAACCCGGGGAACTCTTCGAAATCGACCCGTCCGGCGTCCCTGCCAAAAAACTACATGATTTTTCTCTGCACCAGTTCCCAACCGTCAATCTACTGCAGGAGCTTCAGCAATATACGGCGATCAAAGTAACAATACTCGTGGCACAGATCAGTTCGCTGCCACAGGAGGTTTCGTATGGTCTTTCCCCGGCAGTGGCGGCTGCCGTGCCAGAGGCCTGCGCGAGAATAATGGATATTTTATCCGCAACGCAAAGCAAGGGGGCTGCCCATGATGTATGAATTCAAAGTAGCTGATCTGGCGGAGGAGTTTGGTGTGCACCGCAACACCATCCGCAACTGGATTAACTCAGGGACCTTGCCGGCCCAGGAAGGACCCGGCAAACGCTATGCCATGAAAATTTCCGATTATGTCACCCTGTGCGACAAATTCGGCATCATCCCGAAAGTCGGGCTGGACATGGCCGGGCAAATCGAAGAGCTGCAGACGATCAACACTGCCATCAACGGCCAGCCCGTCATCCAGCTGGGTGAAAAATACAATACCCTTTTTGACGATGCGACCTGGGGTGATGTCTGCCTGACCTGCGGCACCTGCGCCAGCGCCTGCCCCATCGCCGGGGTCAACGGCCTTGACCCGCGCAAGGTGGTGCGCATGGCGGTTTTCGGCCTTGAAGAAGAACTGGTGGAAAGCAGCTGGCCCTGGAAATGTACCATGTGCGGCAAATGCGAAGAGGCGTGTCCCATGAACGTGGAGATCGTCAAGCTCATGCGGCGTCTGCGCTCAAAACGGCCGCGCCACCTGGTGCCCGGCCCCATTCACAAGGGCGTCTCCATGTGCCTGGAACGGGGCAACAATCTCGGCATCCCGAAAGATGATTTCGCCTTTCTTCTGGCCGACCTCGGCGAAGAACTGGCCCAGGAATCATGTCCCGGATTCAAAACCCCCCAGGCAGTACGCGGCACCCGGCTGCTGGTGACGGTCAACTCCAAGGAACCTTTTGCCGAACCGGACGACATGAAATGGTGGTGGAAAATCTTCTATGCCGCCAACGAATCGTGGACCATCTCGGCCGATAACTGGGAGGGCGTCAACTGGGGCCTCTTTTCCGGTGATGACGAGGCGATGAAAACCATTGTCGGCCGCATTGTCGACAACCTGCAGCGCCTGCACTGCGAGGCCCTGCTGCTCCCGGAATGAGGCCACGCCTACTTCGCAACCCGGTCCGGGTTGAACAGATGGTTTCCGGAAGTTCTGAAAAAAATCAAAATTTATTCCGTATTCGACCTGCTGCTTGAATATATCAGGGAAAACCGCATCACTCTTGACCCGCGGATTCATACCAAACTGGCGACCTATCACGACCCCTGCAACTATGGCCGCAAATCCCTGAAGGCCTTCGGCCACGGTTATTTCGAGGAAGGCCGGATCATCACCCAGGCCTGCTGTCCCTCCTATGTCGACATGGATCCCAATCGCAACGGCAATTACTGCTGCGGTGCCGGCGGCGGCGCCTGGGCCATGCCCTACTCCCCGGAGCGCGTCTATTACGGCCGGATCAAAGCCCGGCAGATCAGCGAGTGCGGGGCGAAAATGGTCATTGCTCCCTGCCACAACTGCCGTGATCAGCTGAAAAAATCACTG
>JACQYM010000358.1 GCA_016208225.1 Deltaproteobacteria bacterium
AGATCGGCGCCCTGGCCTCCGGATTCAGTTTCATGACAGCCAGCTGCTCGATGATCCGTTCCTTGATCTCTTTCAGGCCGAAATGGTCCTCATCCAGTACCTGTCTGGCATTGGCCAGATTGAGATTGTCCGTGGTGGCCTGGTGCCACGGCAGTTCCATAACCAGATCAAGATGGGCCCGGGCCACCTGGTATTCGGGGGATATGGGCGGGATCTGTTCCAGGCGTGCCAGTTCCCGTTTCACCTCCTCCTGGACATTGTCCGGCAGTTTTGCCTCATCCAGCTTTTTATGCAGCTCGGCGATTTCCGCTTCCGGCTGGCCCTTTTCCCCGAGTTCCTTCTGGATCTCCTGCATCTGCTGGCGCAGAATGTAGTGGCGCTGTTCCTTGGTCAACTCCGACTGGGCGTCGGTGGCGATTTTCCGGCGCACCTCCAGGATCTGGATTTCGTGATTCAGGTGGGCGCGGATAATCTGCATGGCGGCAGTCGGGGTCGGTGCCTCCAGCAGGGTCTGGCCGCTTTTGACGTCAAGGGCGAGCAGTTGGGCCAGAGGGTAGACGAGCTGCATGAAATCCTCGCCCGGCGCCACGAACTGCGGGAAATTCAACTGTACCTCCGGATGGCCCAGGGCAAAATATTTGCCGGTCAGCTCCATGATCTCCCGCTGCAGCGCTTCCACCTCCACACTCTGCTCCATGGGCATGGGCAAGGCTTTGACCCGCACCTTGAGAAAAGGGGCGGTCTGTTCCGTTTCGGTGATCTCCACCCGCTACACGGCCTGGATGATAATTTGAACCATGGACTCCGAACGGGCGATCAGCTTGACCATTGCCGATGAGCCGACCGGATAAAGATCCCTGATGCGCGGGATGTCAATGCCCGCTTCCCGTTGGGCAAAGACGGCCAGCATCCTGTTCTTGCTGGCCAGGGCCTCCTCGACGGCTGCCACGGAAGCGGCGCGGTTAATGGAAATCGGCATGGCCACATAGGGGAATACGACGCTGTTTTTCAGGGGCAGAACCGGCAGATTATAGGTGCGGCTTGATTCGGTCACGGATCGTCTCTCTTTTGCCTGGATGTATCTGAAGGTGATATGTTGCGGAGTCTTCTGCTTTCATAGTAACATATAGCATGAGCTGTGCAAAAAAAGAAGTGGCGCGGAGGCACTCAAACACCATGCTCGCCATCCCGGACCATGCGCCATGAGCAGTCGGGAGATACTCTGATGACCGGACCATGATTTTACGCGATGCAGCATCTGGCAAGGAATATGCCGTGGGCATTCCCTGTGTGATCGGCCGGGGCCGGGAGGCGGATCTTGACCTGCCGGACCAGGCTGTTTCCCACCGGCACGCCCTGCTCGGCGCCACAGACGGTAAATTGTGGATAAAGGATCTGGAAAGCGCCAATGGCGTCTGGGTGAACGGCAGAAGGATCAGCAAGGCCTTTCTGCATCCGGAAGACCTCATTCAAATAGGACAGATGCGGTTTCTGCTGTCCTCTGCTGCGGTCCCCCGCCAGCAGGGGGAACAGGCAACCGTTCTCCATGCCCTGGATCGCGCCGGCATCGCCCGGCAGTTGGACCGCCAGCGGCTGGAGCTGATATACGACATCACGACGGAATTGCCCGGCAGCCGGGATGTCATCCAGCTTGCCGAAAAAATTCTTGCCTGCTGCCGGAAATATTTCCGGCAGGACCACGGCGCCATCGCCTTCCTGCTGGAGGATGGCAGACTGCAGCCCTTGTGCTGCAACTATCGCGAGGAGGCTGATCTCCCGCTCAGCCGCAGCATTGTCAAACGGGTACTGCGCAACGGCGAGTCCCTGCTGCTGGAAGACGCGCTCCGTTCCGATTCCTTCAGCCAGGAGGAGAGCATCATGACCCGGCGCATCCGCTCCGCCATGTGCGCCCCCCTCATTTATCATAACCAGATCAACGGACTTTTCTACCTTGACCGGGACGTTCCCGGCGCATACAGCGAAAGCGATCTTGAACTGTTCCAGTCCATCGCCGCCATCATTGCCCCGCTCATAGAAAACGCCCGGCTCTGGAGCGAACTGAACAAGAAGTATGCGGATACCGTTGCTCAACTGCGGCAAACAGAGGCGCGGCTGATCGACACGGAACGGGTGGCGGCCTATGTCCACCTGTCGCAGGCCATGGCCCATGAGGTGCGCAATCCGCTGGCTGCGCTGGGGGGATTGGTGCGCCGAATGGCCAAGCCGGATCAGCAGGGCCCGATCAGTGAGAAAATGCAGACCATTCTGAAGGCAGTGGAGAGGATCGAAGCGGTGCTGCAGGAGGTGGATGGCTTTGCCCGGATCGAGCTGCCGGCAAGGGAGCTGGTGCGGATTGATCTGCTGGTGCAGGAGGTGATTGACGGTTACCTGGAAGAGCTGGGCAAAAAACGGATCAGTGCTGAATTTGCCGTGGCCACATCTCACTTGATGATGCCGGTGGACAGACAGCTGATGAAAAAGGCGATTGACGCCGTGTTCCGGGAGATTTTATCGGCCAGGGGCCTGAATCCGGGCGGAATGTTGCCGATAAGCCTGCGGGATGCTGAAAATGGCCTGGAGCTCTGTTTCGGCCAGGTGCCGGAAAAGGGCGTCTTCCGTGATCCGTTTGACCCGGTTTTCCGCGATAAACCATGGTGCAACAGTCTCTTTTTAAATATCGCCCATAAGATTATGCTTGATCATGGCGGTAAGCTGCTGCTGAATGCGGCGGGACAGGGGGTATTGCCCCTTATTCTGCTCATCGCCCGCTCACTGACCGTGGAAAGCGAGGGCCTGGCCGACAGGATCTGAGATTTCCCGCCTTATCTGCTGTAATCCTTGGGGCCGAACAGCGGCACCCCGTTCGGGCTGACCGGTTCGATTGCCGGCTGTTCCCCGCCCTTCCCGTGGCGCCGTTTTGTTCCGCGGCGCGACTCATCAACAAATTCCTGGGTAAGGGGCTCTTCCCTGATCAGGAGATCGTGGGGGATCATGATCTTGTCGCCCTTGAAAATGCGGTTCGGGTTCAGCGCCGGGTTGTGTTCGGCCAGTTTCTCCCAGTTTTGCAGATCGCCGGTGTACCATTTGGCGATGATGGAGAGACTTTCGCCCGAAATTGATACCGTATGCACGTAATCCTGCTCGACCACCGGCGGCTGCGGTTCAGCCTCTTCGGGGAGCGGTGCCTGTTCGACCACCGGCGGGGGCGGCTCGACCACCGGCGGCGGCATTTCTTTTCTGGTGGCGCAACTCGTACAGGCCCATGACAGAACCAGACAGAGGAAAAAGGAAAAATAAAAAGACCGCATATGGATTCTCACTGCTTTCCTCCTGCAACTCCCTGCAATTTTTTAAGGTAATTCCGGGCCGGCATATTTTCCGGATTTATGGCCACCGCCTTTTCCAGATTGGCCAGGCACTCGGCCTTTTTGCCCTGTTCATTCTGCACCAGGGCGAGATTGAAGAGCGCTTCGTCCAGATAGGCGGGGGCGAGCTCGACGACCCGGGCATACATCGTCTCGGCCTTGGCATAGTCCTTTGCCAGGGCATGGATGAAACCGAGATTGAAATAGGTGTCCGGAAATTCCGGATTCAGGGCAATGACGTTCTGATAGCTGGCTATGGCCTTGGGATAGTCCTTCTGCCGCAGGTAGAGCATGCCGAGCTGGAAATGGGCCTCTTCGCTTTCCGGGTTGAGGCGGGTTGATTTTTCCAGCAGCTGCGTCGCCTTTTTCACATCCGTGCGGGCGAGCTTTTCCGCCTCTCCTGTCAATGCTTCGGCGTAGGGAGCGGCAATCTTGTCCTTTACTTGCGGACCAAGTTGCTGCATTTTTTTAAACAGATCGATGGCCTGCTGATAATGGCCGGCGCCCAGGGCGTCCATGGCCTGCTGATAAAGATCCGTGCCGGGGTCTTCCGTGCCAAGGCTTTCCGGTTCCGCC
>JACQYM010000375.1 GCA_016208225.1 Deltaproteobacteria bacterium
GTAAAATGAGCAACTATCGTCTCCGCCCACGCGGAAGGATGAAGACCCAGATCATGAATATTGAAATAACGATCGCTCATGTTAAGTGAACGGTATTGCCTTTAGGGTATAAAGTTAAGGTGTTGTCTGATCAGAAAGTGCCGAAACTTTAGGCACTTTAGGGCATTTTAAGTACTTTAGTCACTAAATCTGAACTTGTCGTTGGTGCCAACGTTAACTCTCAGAGATCAGGTTGGCTGAACGTAATCCGCAATCCGCAATCCGAAATCCGCAATCAAAAAAAATGTTCAATCCGCCATCCGCCATCCGCGATCCCGCATCCCTGATCCCGCCGCTGCAGGAACATACCCGCATCCTGGCCGGCGATATCGGCGAGCGCAATGTCTTCCGGCCCGGCACCCTGGATGCCGCCAGTTCTTATATTGCATTGGTGTGGCGGCAGCAGGGGTATGAGGTGCGGGAGCAGGTCTATGCGGTGCGCGGCAGCAGGTGCGCCAATCTGGAGGTGACCCGCCCCGGGACCGGCAACCCGGAGGCGTTCATTCTGGTCGGGGCCCATTATGATTCGGTCAAGGGCAGCCCGGGCGCCAATGACAACGGCAGCGGCGTGGCGGCCATGCTGGAAATATCCAGACTTTTTGCCGGGATCTGCCCCAGGGTGAGCCTCCGGTTTGTGGCCTTTGTCAATGAGGAGCCCCCCTTTTTCTTCTGGCAGCAGATGGGGAGCATGGTCTATGCCAGGGCGGCCAGGAAGCGGCAGGACAACATCCTGTGCATGGCGTCCCTGGAAACCATCGGCTACTACAGCAGCCGGCCCGGCAGCCAGCGCTACCCGCCGTTCTTCAGGTATTTTTTCCCGGATACCGGGGACTTTATCGGTTTTGTCGCGAACCTGAAGTCAAGAAAGGTGCTGCGCCAGGCGGTGCAGGCCTTTCAAAGCCATTCTGATTTTCCCCTGCGCCATGTGGCCACCTTCTCCTTTATTCCCGGCATTTTCTGGAGCGACCATTACTCCTTCTGGAAACAGGGCTATCCCGCCCTCATGATTACGGATACGGCGCCGTACCGCTATCCCTGGTATCATACCGCGGCGGACACGCCGGACAAGGTGCAGTATGAGCCCCTGGCCCGGTTGACCGCCGGCCTGTTTGCGATGTTTGCCGCCATGGCAGGGGCGGGCTGAAGGGCGGTTCGCGAACCGCCCCTGCAGGCCAAGGGGCCGGGCGGCCGCAAGGGGAGGGCAGCCACGAGGGCTGCCCCTACGGCAAATATAATATCTCAACTTTCTGAGTTGGTATAATATATTGAAATCATGAATTATATGGCAAAATATCCGGTCGTCATTCCGGCATGTTTTCAGCCGGAATCCAGTATTCGTTGTTTTCTGGATGCCGGATCAAGTCCGGCATGACGGATTGCATGCTGCTTATTTCATACAACTCATTGTTATCTCGTACAATTCAACAACCCAGAAAGTTGAAATAATATATATTGCGCTAGCGGGGAGACGTAGGGGCGGTTCGCGAACCGCCCTGCACGCCGCAGAGCGGCTCATGGGCAGGGCAGCCGCCTGGTGGGCGGCCCCTACCCGGCCATGTACTGCACCTGCCGGTCGATGAGGTCATTCATCCTGGCCAGATAGACCTCGGGGGGCTGCTGTCTGAGGGAGGCAAGGCCCACCCGCAGGTCGAGGACCTGGATGTCGGCTGCGAGGACGGGGGAGGCAATGACCTGCTCCGCTTCGTCATAGCGCTTCATCTTGATCAGGGCCTTGGCCATATTCGCCGTCCCTTCCGAGCTGCGGCCGGCCATCCGGCTGAGCAGCTCATGGGCCATTTCCGGCCAGTTGTTGGCGAGCAGGATACGGCTGGCGTGCTCAAGGGTTGCGCCGTCTCCGGGCAGCAGCTCAAGCAGCGCCTCGGCCCGGCTGCGGAAACCGAGTTTCTGGTAAAAATTAAGCAGGCTGAGGAAGTCGGTCATCTCCTGGAGCAGTTTCTGCGGCAGGGAATCCTTGAGCACCAGGTAATAGAGGTTTTCGTTCTGCTGGCGCAGGGCGTTAAGGTCATTGAAGCGGTAAATGTTGTGCGGCCCGTTTGCCGGCAGATCATCCGGATTCTCCAGCCGCACCGGTTCCAGCACCTGATGGAGATAGACCTGGAACATGACGGTCTGTCCGGCAAGTTCCGGTCGGCCGTAATCAACGGGAAAGCGCACGCTGAACTGACTGACCCCGCCGGCCTTCATGCCCTGCACCCCAGCCTCGAAATCAGGCAGGAGTTTACCGGTGCCCAGGACGGCGTCCTGATAATATGCCTCCGTGGCCGGCACAACCCGGCCGTCCAGCATTCCCTTGCAGTCGTAAACGACCCGGCAGCCGGGGGTTGCCGTCCCGCGCCGTCTGCTGCGAAAGGCGGTAACCGGCAGGGCCAGGAATTGTTTTACCGCCGGATCATGGGGGAATTTTTCCTTGACCCGGACCAGGCACCCATGGGCCGCCTCAAATTCTTCCAGGGCAAGATAGATCTGCGCCAGCATGAGCAGCGCCTCCGGCCGGCTGTCGAGGCCCTGGCTGTTTGCGGTGATAAAGCCCGCCACCTCGAACAGGTTGGTGCCGGTGGCAATATTTTCCGCGAAATCCTGGCGGTTCAGGCGCCACAGCATGCTCATCCGCCTGATTTCCTCACCGGTCATGGCATCGGTGGCAAAGTCACGGCAGAGGCTCTGGTAGAGCGGTTTGGTCATGGCCAGCGGCCTGATGCCGTGGGACTCGTGGTCATCCAGGATGGGGATGCCGAAAAAGAGATGCAGCTGCTGGGAGATGGAATTGCCGCTGATCGGCACCTTGTTGGCCTTGACAAAGTCCAGGGTTTTCCCGGCCTGGGCAAACGACTCGCCGGGCAGACCGAAGAGGGTGAACAGCTCAACCTCGATGCCCGCTTCCCGTACCCGGCCGATGACCTGGGACAGTTTGTCGGGATCAAGGCCCTTGTTGATGCGGGCCAGCACCTCATTGTCCGCGGATTCGAGGCCAAAGGCAATGGTATGGGCCCCCGCCTTTTTCAGCAGGGCGAGAAGTTCGGCATCAATGAGATTGTAGCGGGTCTGGCACCAGAAGGTGATTGCCGGGCACTCGTCGATGATGCGCTGCAGCAGGTCAACAAGGCGTTTGCGGGAGTAGGCGAAGTTCGGGTCGGCAAACCAGAAGTCGCTGATGCCCCGGGCCTGCAGATGCCTGATTTCGGCAATGACCCGGTCATTGGAATGAAACCGCACCTTCCTGTTGCTGGCCCTGGTCGTGTAGCAGAAGGTACAGGGCTAAGTGCAGCCCCGGGAGGTGAGGAGAATGGCGCGGCTCTTATGGGCTGTATCAATGACATCTTCCAGATAGGGCGAGGGCAGGCGGTCCAGATCATCCTGGACCGCGGCCGGCGGGGTGTCGACCGGCGCCCCCTGATCCAGGAAGGTGATGCCCGGCACCGCGGCCAGCGGGCTGCCGTTGACCAGGGCCCGGCCCAGGGCGGGCAGCACGCTTTCCGCCTCTCCGCGGCACAGGATGTCCACATCCTGCATCTGCTTCAGGGCCTCCCCCGGCATGAAGGTGACCTGGGGCCCGCCCAGCACCACCAGGATGTCCGGCAGAAGCTGTTTGGCGAATCGGGCCCAGACCAGCACCCGGTTGATGTTCTCCTCGTAAACCGAAAAACCCAGCACCGCCGGCCGCCTTGCCAGTAATGTGTCGCGGAAATGTCGTGCCGGCAGGGGAGTGCCTTTGTAATCCCCCAGGATGATGCCGTCCTGGCCTGATTGTCTGAGCGCGGCCAGGGCATAGGCCTGGGAGATGGGGATGGTGTCCGGGGAGTCGATGGTGGCCCATTCATTGACATGGACAAAGAGGAAATCTGCTTTTTCCGGCTGTTGGGGTCGATGCATGATCGTCAATGCTCCTGAAAAATCATATCTCGGCTTGGTGCGTTTTTTCTGTTATGTTCCTTAACCCTTGCCAGGCAGCGGCGACGGAGGATAATCCGTCGATAAGCATGTGCGATTCATTGCTGAACCTGGCAGTCATTTGAAAGAAGCGGGCCGGTCCTGACCCGGAATTGGGTCCTACCTTATCTTGCGAAATTGACGTTGTCAATTCCTCCGCGGATTTTTTCGCAGGCAGCGGTTTTTGGGCAGGCAGTCACTCTTCCGATTGACAAAAAAAGGATTAGCAGCTAAATGAGAATGAGTGTAGGTAATGGTACCTATGATATGAAATCCTTTGTTTGATCCATGACCGATTACAGACCACAGACCATAATCAGTCATCCGCATTGCCTGGCGCATGACACGGGCGGCGGAGAACATCCGGAAAACCCTGAACGGCTGCGTCTCATCCACCAGCGGCTCAGGGACGGCCCTCTTGCGTCCAGCATCTCGGAGATAGCGGCCGGAAAGGCGGCCAGGGAAGATATTCTGGTCTATCATACGGAACCGTATCTGTTCCGGCTGGAGGAAACGGCCCTGAAGGGGCAGACCTATATCGATCATCGGGATAATCAGATCTGTTTTGAATCGTACGAGGCGATTTTATTAGCGGCCGGCGGCTGTCTGACCGGCATCGATCTGCTGGAAGGGCAGGGCCATGACCAGGTTTTCTGCTCCATACGGCCCCCGGGCCACCATGCGGAAAAGGCCATGGCCCTCGGTTTCTGTTTCGTCAATAACGCGGTGGTGGCGGGCCGATACTGGCAGCGCCGGTACGGACGCGGGAAAATCGCCATTATCGATTGGGACGCCCATCACGGCAACGGCATCCAGGATGCCTTTGAGGATGACCCCAATGTTTTTTATATCAGCATCCATGAGCATCCCACCTTCAGCTTTCCGGGCACGGGCTATGCCGAGGAAAAGGGGCTGGGTCCCGGCGTCGGCGCCACGCTTAATATCCCGCTGCCGCCCGGTGCTGATGATGCCATGTTTCTGCGTGCCATGAGCAGGTTCGTGGAGCCTGCCCTGGAGTCTTTCCAGCCGGAGCGTCTCATCGTTTCGGCCGGATTTGACGGGCATATGCTGGATGATATGTCCGGCTTGTCCTACAGTACCGATCTGTATGAAGAGATCGGCAAAAGGATGGCGGGGCTGGCCGCCAGATATTGCCAGGGGAAGATCCTGTCAATCCTGGAAGGCGGATATCATCTGGAGGCCCTGGCCGCCAGTGTGGAACGATATCTTCTCGGCCTGGCAAAATACAAATAAGATGAATTGGGAAAACTGAAAATTAACCACGGAGAGCACAGAGCCCACGGAGGTAAGGGACTTGGAAATTTAAAAAATACCGTTTATCTGTGTCGTCATGCCGGAATGACGGACCTTTTGAGCCTCTTGCAAAATGAGCGATTCATTTTTCCGTCATGCCGGAGGTTTTTTTATCCGGCATCCAGTCTGTTGTTGTCAGGCCGGGAAGTGGATTCCGGCTCAACACACTGCCGGAATGACGTCATTTCAGGTCACGAGTTGTTGCAGGAATGGAGGTTAGCCTCATTTTGCAAAGGCTCCTTTTGAGACGTGATAAATGGTATATCAACAATTGCTGAATCACTAACTACTTGTAATTAAAAATGTTTTCTCTGTGTTCCCGTGCGCTCTGTGGTGAAAATAGATTTTTCCCGAATTCATCAAATAAGGGTCTGTTCAAGTTGCCTTGAGCCGTCCCTCAAGGAGTAGAAAATGTATATCGCACGTCATATGACCACCCCGGCTCTGACTGTATCACCGGATGCGCTGCTGCCGGAGGTACGAAATATTATGAACAGCCGTCATTTCCGGCATCTGCCGGTGGTTGATGAACAGCAGCGGCTGATCGGCATGATCACCGACCGCGACCTGCGCTCCGCTTACCCCTCGTCCATCCTGTCCGAAGACAAACGGCAGGCCATTCTCGAGAAGGTGGAAAAGACCCCGGTCAGGTCGATCATGGCGCGAGAGCTCATTTCCCTGACCCCGCTCGCCACCCTGGATGACGCCCTCTATCTCCTGTCCAAGGAGAAAATCGGCATGCTGCCGGTGATCGACGAGGAACGGCATGTCATCGGTGTCTTTTCCGTGCAGGACCTGATGAAGGCCTATAAGAAGCTCTACGGCATCGGCGACCGCGGCTCAGCCCTTATTGCCGTGGAAGACGACGGCAATCCCAAACCCCTGACCAGGATCGTCAGGGTGCTGGAGGAACGGGAAATCCGTTTTTCCCGGCTGACCAGGGTGCATGGGGAGGAAGGGCAAAAGGACACCATCTATCTCCGGGTCCATACCTTCAACCTGAATAATGTGCATAAGGCTTTGAAAGAAATCGGCATGGCCATCATGGTCCCTGATCTGCAGGAATTGCTGCCGAAATAGGGAAAGATAGGCAAAAGGCAAGAGGCAAAAGGCAAAAGGGCGGCAGGGGAGGTTCGCGAATCGCCCCTGCCACCGTAGGGGCGGGTTCCAAACCCGCCCTTATACAGATGCGGACAGTAGGTCGGGTTAGCAGGTGTATCGCGTAACCCGACAAAAGAGTCCTTCCGGGCCAATAGCCAA
>JACQYM010000376.1 GCA_016208225.1 Deltaproteobacteria bacterium
TGCCTTTTGCCTTTTGCCTTTTGCCTTTACTCCTCACTCCTCACTCCTCACTCCTTACTTCTCACTCTCTCCCCTTGCCAGCGCCCCCCCCAGTGGTTACAATAAGAAAAAACAACAGGAAAAATGAGGAATAAACATGGGTGTGCCGGATAAAAAGACGGAAGGGGGGGTGCTCACCGATGAAAAACAGAAGGTGATCGAGCCCCCGCTATACAAGGTTCTGCTGCATAATGATGATTATACCACCATGGATTTTGTCGTTACGATTCTTGAAACCGTGTTCCACAAAGATGCCGGCGAGGCCACCCGAATCATGTTGAATGTGCATCAGCAGGGAGTCGGCATTGCCGGCGTGTATACCAGGGAGATCGCCGATACCAAAATCCACATTGTCCATGATCTGGCCAGACGAAACGAATTTCCGCTCCGCTGCACCATGGAGCAGGCATAAGCCGGGAACCTTGCCGGTTTTCCTCCCGTCATAATGAGAGAGACGCTTCAGCGGCGGACCGCGGGAGCGGGATGACCCAGGCAATAGAAGCAACGAATAAACTTTCGGATAAAGATATGATTAATCAAAAGGTAGAAATGGCCCTGGTGATGGCAATCCGCGAGGCCAAAAAACGCAGGCATGAGCATGTGACCGTGGAACATATTCTCTACGGGCTGCTCCATGATGAACTGGCGGTCAAAATCATCGAGGGCTGCGGCGGCAGCAGGGAAGCTCTGATCAAAGATCTTGAGTCCTTTTTTGTCTTAAATCTGCCGATGCTGGAGGAAGGGACCTCAACCGATCCCGTGCAGACCATCGGTTTCAACCGCGTCCTGCAGCGGGCCATTGCCCATGTGCAGAGCTGCGGCAAGGCGGAGGTGGATTCAGGTGATGTGTTAACGGCAATTTTTGCCGAACCGGAATCGTTTGCCGTTTATTTTCTGGAAAAAGAAGGGGTTACCAGGTTCGAGGTGGTGCAGTACATTTCCCATAAGCTGCCGTCCGCCCCGATCGCCCTGCCCAGGGAGGGGCAGAAAAAGCCGGAGGAAAAGCAGAAGACGGCGCTGGAAAAATTCACCGTCAGCTTTACCCGGCGGGCCGCGGAGGGACTCATTGACCCGCTGATCGGCCGCGATCGCGAACTGACCAGGGTGATGCAGATTCTCTGCCGCCGGCGCAAGAACAACCCGCTGCTGGTGGGTGAGCCCGGCGTCGGCAAAACCGCCATTGCCGAGGGGCTGGCGCTGCGCATTCATGACGGCGCGGTGCCGGATCTGCTCAGTGATGCGGCGATCCATCTGCTTGACATGGGCGCCCTGCTCTCGGGCACCAAATACCGGGGTGATTTTGAGGAACGGCTGAAGGCCATCATCTCCGAGGTGGAAAAACAGCCGAACATCATTCTGCTGATCGATGAGATCCACACCATCGTCGGCGCCGGCGCCACCAGCGGCGGCAGCATGGATGCCTCCAATCTGCTGAAACCGGCCCTGCAGTCCGGGACCCTGCGCTGCATCGGCTCCACCACTTACGAAGAGTACAAGAACTATATCGAAAAGGACAGGGCCCTGTCGCGGCGCTTTCAGAAGGTTGACATCGAAGAGCCGTCGGTGGAGGAGACCTGTGAGATTCTGAAGGGGCTCAAATCGCGCTATGAGGACCATCACGGGGTCAAGTTTACCGCCCCTGCCGTCAAGGCGGCGGCGGAGCTTGCGGCCCGCTACCTGAGCGACCGGTTTCTGCCGGACAAGGCCATTGATGTGCTTGACGAGGTGGGCGCCGCCATGCGGCTTGCCGGGCCGGCGAAAAAACGCAAAAGCGTGACGGTCCATGATATTGAAACGGTGATTGCCAAAATGGCCAGGGTGCCGGCCAAGAATGTTTCCGGTTCGGATATCGAACAGCTGCGCAATCTCGCCCAGACATTGCAGGGCCGCATCTTCGGCCAGGATCATGCCCTGGAAGCCCTGGTAACGGCGGTGAAGCGGAGCCGGGCCGGGCTCAAGGAGCCGGAGCGGCCCACCGGTTCCTTTCTTTTTGCCGGACCCACCGGGGTGGGGAAAACAGAGGTCGCCAAACAGCTGGCCGCGGCCCTGTCCGTCCATTTCGAACGGTTCGACATGAGCGAGTATATGGAAAAGCATGCGGTGGCCAGGCTCATCGGCGCGCCACCGGGATATGTGGGGTTTGACCAGGGCGGCCTGCTCACCGATGCCATCAGAAAACATCCCTACAGCGTGCTGCTGCTTGATGAAATAGAAAAGGCCCATCCGGATATCTTCAGTATTCTCCTGCAGGTGATGGACCATTCGACCTTGACCGACAATGCGGGCCGCAAGGCTGATTTCCGCAATGTCATCCTGATTATGACCACCAATGCCGGCGCCAGGGAACTGAGCGGCCAGGAGCGGCCAGACCATCGGCTTCATGACCAGCAAAAAAGGCGGCGGCCAGAAGGCCATTAAAAATCTCTTTTCCCCGGAATTCAGGAACCGGCTGGACGGCATCATCACCTTCAACGCCCTGGAAATGGCGGTCATGGAGCGCATTGTTGACAAGCTGATCAACGAGCTGCAGGACAGGCTGCGGGAAAAGATGGTGGTCATCACCCTGACGGAAAAGGCCCGCCAGTGGCTGGCCACGGCCGGCCATGATCCGGATTATGGGGCCCGGCCGCTGCGGCGGCTGATCATGACGGAAATCGGTGACAGGATCACCGAGGAGATTCTGTTCGGAAGTCTCGCCAAGGGCGGCACGGTGCAGGTCGACCGGCCGGCGGACGCTTTTGTCTTTACCTGCGGGGAAAAGTAAAGAAGTGAGGAGTGAGGAGATAACATCTTGACACCCGATTCATTGGCGGGAATATTTTTTTGCCTTTTGCCTTTTGCCTTTTGCCTTTTGCCTTTTGCCTTTTGCCTTTTTTTTTGGGGCGGGCAAGAAACCCGCCCCCTACCACCTGTTTTGCCTTTACTCCTCGCTCCTCACTTTTTACTCCTCACTCCTTACTCCTCACTCTCCCCCCTTCATAAAATAAAAAACTGCGAAAGGGAACTTTTGCACTTTATTTCAATCTGATATATAACACAAAATCATCAGAGGGGCGCCTTGGAGTTTTTTGCATCGCACCTCCCGAGCCGTGCAGCTCCCGGGTGTGGGCGGATGCCATCGCCATCTCATCCCGGATACAAATTTTGTCAAAGTCACACATCACTTATTTCTGCAGAAAGGATCAGACATGAAACACGCAAAAAAGATTTACATGACCACCGCCCTGGTTCTGGCCCTGGCGTTTACCGGCTGTAATCAGAATGAGAAAAAGGCTGAGGCCACGGCCCCGGAAACACCGGTTGCCGCCGCCCCGGCCCAGGAGATGAAAGAGGCGGCCGCCCCGGCTGCCCAGGAAGCGGCCACGGCGGCGCAGCCGGCAGCAGAAGCGGCACAGGGACCTTTGTCCGGCACTGTGGTCGAAACGTTTGACAGCGGCGGCTATACCTATATTCAGCTTGATACCGGCACGGGCAAGATCTGGGCCGCCGTTGGCCAGACCAAGGTGACTGCCGGTGACAAGATCAGTCTGCAGAACGGCCCGGTGATGCGTGATTTCCACAGCAAGAGCCTTGACCGCACCTTCCCGGAAATTATCTTTTCGGCCGGTCTGGCAGGAGCCGCCGCTGATCCCCATGGCGGCGCGGCCGGAAGTTTTTCCCAGGCAGTCCAGGGTGAAGGGGCCGCCATGCCTCCCCCTGCCGGCGGCATGGGCGCAGGTGCTCAGGAGGCCAGCGGCGGCAGCGTCAAGGCCATAACCCCGCTGCAGGAAGTCAAGGTGGAAAAGGCTGAGGGTGAAAACTGCTACAGGGTGGAAGAGCTTTTTGCCTCGGCAGGCGATCTGGCCGGCAAGAAGGTAAAAATTCGCGGCAAGGTGGGAAAGGTGTCGCCCAATATCAT
>JACQYM010000377.1 GCA_016208225.1 Deltaproteobacteria bacterium
ACCCTGACCCTCCCCTTGAAGGGGAGGGAAAACAGCCCCATCGGAATCGTTGTCGTAGGGATCCTTGTTGTATGAATGGAGGAGCGGAGATGTTCATGGAGTTCAATGCGTTACCCTGATGGTGACCGGCTACTCTTTGTCCCCCTCCCCTTCAAGGGGAGGGTCGGGGTGGGGATGGGGTTTCTTGCGCAGCTCACACACGGTGAGCCAGATCCTCTCCTGCACCGCTTCGATCTCGTTCAACACCTCGTTATTCCAGAATCTCAGCACGTGAAAACCGGCAGTCTGTAATTTTTGGGTGCGGGTGAGATCATATTCAGCCCGTTCAGCATGCTGTCCGCCATCCACCTCAATAACCAGCCTGTTTTCCAAACAGACAAAATCAAGAATGCAATCGCCGAACGGGTGTTGGCGGCGGAATTTGAGGCCTGATACCTGGCAGCCGCGCAGGATGCGCCACAACGCCTGTTCGGCATCGGTCATTTCCTTGCGCAGCGTCCGCTGGAGTTTACCGGAGCGTATCTTTTTGTTTGTCTGGCCAAGCATGGAATACCCCATCCCCACCCTGGCCCTCCCCTTGAAGGGGAGGGAAAACAGCACCCCCCAACCAGACCAGCCAGACCAGCCAGACCAGCCAGACCAGTTAGACCAGTTAGACCAGTCAGACCAGTCAGACCAATAAGACCAGTCAGACTAACCCCGGATAAGCTGGCACAGTTCATCGGCCATGGCGTCGATGGTGTCGAGATTTTTGCCCTCGATCATCACCCGTACCACCGGTTCGGTGCCGGACAGGCGCACCAGGATGCGGCCCTCGCTGCCCAGTTGCTGCTCCATTTTTTTGACCGTCTCATGAAAGCCGGGCACCAGATCGAGGTCGACTTTTTTGGCGGTGCGGACATTTTTGAGCACCTGGGGGAATGATTCCATGATGGTGGCCAGTTCGGACATGGGCTTGCGGCGTTTGATCATGATGGCCAGCAGCTGCAGGGCGGCCAGAATGCCGTCGCCGGTGGTGTTGTGCTCCAGAAAGATCAGGTGGCCCGACTGTTCACCGCCGAAGGAGTAATGCTGCTGGCGCATCAGCTCCACGACATAGCGGTCCCCCACCTGGGTGCGGGCAAGTTTCCCCCCCATTCTCTCCATGGCGTGCTCCAGGCCCATGTTGCTCATGACCGTGGCAACCAGGGTCTTTTTCTTGAGCTTTTTGCGGCTCATCAGGTCGGCGGCGCAGACGGCCATGATGTGGTCACCGTTGACGATATTGCCCTTTTCGTCTGCCACGATGACCCGGTCGCCGTCGCCGTCCAGGGCAATGCCCAGGTCCGCGCCGAGCTGTCTGACCTTGTCGGCCATCAGCTGCGGATGGAGGGCGCCGCACTCATGGTTGATATTCTTGCCGTCCGGTTCCACGGCGATCTTCGTCACCTTGGCTCCCAGCTCCTCAAAGACATGGGGAGCCACACCGTAGGTCGCGCCGTTGGCGCAGTCCAGCACGATATGGAAACCATCCAGGGTGTAATTTTTCGGGAAGGTATTCTTCAGAAAGACGATATAGCGGCCTCTGGCATCCTCGATGCGGGCGGCCTTGCCCACCTCGTCGGCCACCGGACGCAGGGCCGCCATCTTCTGGGAGAAGATGAGGTCCTCGATGTCCGCCTCTTTTTCATCGGGCAGCTTGAAGCCGTCGCCGGAAAAGATCTTGATGCCGTTGTCCTGGAAGGGGTTGTGGGATGCGGAAATGACCACGCCGGCATCGGCGCGCATGCTGGTGGTGATAAAGGCGATGCCGGGGGTGGGCAGGGGGCCGCAGAGCAGCACGTCAACGCCCATGGAGCAAATGCCGGCGGCCAGGGCATTTTCCAGCATATAGCAGGAGAGCCGCGTATCCTTGCCGATGACGATGCGATGGCCATGCTTCATGTCCTTTACCAGAAAGGCGATGCCGCGGCCGATCTGCATGGCGATTTCCGTGGTCATCGGATAGGTGTTGGCCACACCGCGAACACCGTCTGTGCCAAATAATCTTCTCATGAATTACCTCAGGGGCAGGCTGTTTATTCTGTTATGGGATGTCGGGCTGATCGAAGGGCAGGGGAGAGAAAATCAGTTGCCGTTGGTCTCTTCATCCGCGGTGATATCAGCGATAATCATTTCCGGTCGTACTTCAATAATTTCCACATCCTGGGCCGGGATCACCTCCACGGTCAACTTGTGCGTTCCCGGCTGCAGTTCCACTCCCATGATGCGGGCGCGGCACAGGGATTTGAGGTCTTTTGTTTTGCGCAGGATCGAGGTCGGAATCCGGGCTTTGACCGCGACGTTGTCGGGCTTCAACGTGTAGATGTTTTTGCCGCTGAGCAGCAGCTTGACCGGGATGTCTTCAACGGTGCGCTGTTCCTTTTTTTCCTGGACCACGATGGTTGCCGTCACGATTGGTTCGCCCACCAGCTCCTTGATGGCCGGGGTGAGCTTCAGCGCCACGGGCCGTGTGGTAGTGGCGGTGAGCCGCGCCAGATCAATGGGCGCAGTGGAAATGGATTCAACCTGCCCGATCGAGGCCTCTGCCCCGGTCACGGGGATTGACGGCGGATCAAGGGTAATGGAAACGAGCTCGTATCCGTCCGGCAGGCTGCCGGTGGTCACCGCATGGATGGGCACATCTTTTTTCACCAGTTTGTCAAGCTGCAGAATGATGTCCGTCGGCTTGACGCGCAGCAGCCGCACGCCGCGCGGCAGGGAGATGGAGTCAACGGTGTTCTGGAAGACCTTTGCCCCGGGCTCGGCCTTGGAGAGATCAATGGCGCGGGAGATGTGCTGCATGGAAAGGTTGCGGATCAGCCCCCGCGGCCCGTTGACCGTCAACTCGAGCTCATTCTTGAATTGGTTCGAGATGGTCAGGTCGGCGGGGAGATTGAGGATTTCCAGCGGGATATTAAAGGTTACGTCAACCTTGTCCTCGCCCACCACGAAATACCAGAGAAAAAGGGCGAAAAAGAAAGAGATGAGCTTGAGCACCCAATTTTTCGGCCAGGGCCTGTTCCGCCAGGAAGTTATTTTCGTTGCAGCCAGTTTTTCCATTTGGTCGTGTCAAATTCTTTCGGGGTTAAGATTGCCTCGAGGCGGTTGCGTAAAGAGGGAATGTCCAGTCCGCTGGTAATGCCGCCATGCAGCACCAGGGAAATCTGCCGGGTCTCTTCGGAGATGACGACCACCACGGCATCCGTTTCCTCGGAAATGCCGATGGCCGCCCGGTGGCGGGTCCCCAGTTTCTTGCTGATAAAAGGATTCTTGGTCAGGGGCAGCACGGACCGGGCCGTGAGGATGCGGTCCTTGTGGACGATGACCCCGCCGTCATGCAGCGGCGAGCCGGTGTGAAACAGGCTGACCAGCAGCTCCATACTCAGTTTGGCGTCAACAAAATGCGAGGACTCGATATAGTCCTTGAGTCCGGTCTCCCGTTCGATGACGATGAGTCCGCCGATTTTCCGGTCAGACAGATATTTGGCGGCGGAGATGATTTCATCGATTGATTCGGCGGTTTCGTCGGTGCTTTTGGTAAACGGCGTCTGGCCCACCTGGGTCAGGGCCCGGCGGATGTCGCGCTGGAAAACAATGATGATAACCAGGAAAATGGAGCTTAAAAAGGTGCCCAGCAGCCAGTAGAGGGTCATGAATTCAAGTTCCCGGGCCCCGAAGTACACCACGATCAGGATGCCGATGCCGATCAGCATCTGGGCTGCTCTTGTTCCTTTGATAATGAGTATTATCCGATAGATAATGTAGGAAACAATGAGTATATCGACAGCATCCTGCCAGCGTAAGGTTTTGAGAACTTCAAACATGAAATGTAAAATTTTCCCCTAAAGAAATGTTGTGGGTCTGTGGAAAATCAGGATGGTTTCAGTCAACTTATGGGCGCCTTATCTAACTATATATGATTATAACCAATTATGCGAGCTGCTAGTAGAAGCTGCAGCTATTTTTTTTGCGGCAAAGAAAGGCGTTGTTGCTGCTTGACAGAACAGGCAAAGTAATTTATATAACGTCTTTTTAAGCAAATCTGTTTTGTCTGTGTCGATATCATAAAAAGGGCTGCCATACATGCTTTTTTGCAGGCCCTTGTTAAGGAACAAGAGGAGAATCATTTTGGCCAACCATAAATCCGCTTTAAAAAGAAACCGGCAAAGTCTGCTCAGCAAGGGTCGGAACAGGTCAAACCGCAGCAAGGTGAAAACCGTGATCAAGGCGGTAGATGCCGCCATTGAGCAACAGTCGGTTGATCAGGCCCAGGTTGCTTTACGGGCAGCGATTCCTGTTATTCAAAAAGCCGCCACCAAGGGAACACTGCATGCGCGCACCGCATCCCGCAAAGTATCCCGGCTGACCAAACGGGTAAACAGCTTTATTGCCAGCACGCAAACCGCTGCCTAGGAGCAGGACGGTATCCCCTTTGTCATGCAGGGGTTGTGTAACATGACAGAGTCGTATCCTGCGGACAGGATACGGAAAAGAGTGTGAAGCCATGGGCGCCTTTAGGGTCCCCATGGCTTTTTTTTTGCGGCGGATATGAAGCGGCCTGTTGCCGGGCCATGGAGGAATATGTGTGATGCATCAACCTGCGCTGGATGATTTTAAAAAACTGGCAGGCAACGCCGGGCTGATTCCCGTCTGCCGGGAGATCGTCGCGGATCTTGATACGCCGCTGACGGTTTTTGCCAAGGTTGCCGGCGATGAATCCCATGCCTTTCTGCTGGAAAGTCTTGAAGGCGGGGAAAAGTGGGGCCGCTATTCCTTTATCGGTCTTGATCCGCTGCTCACCTTTGAAAGCCGGGGCGACCGGATCATCATCCAGCGCGAGGGCCGGGTTGAGGAGCGTTTTGGCGATCCGCTGGCGGAGTTGAAGCGTGTGCTGGAGTCCTTTAATGCCTGCCGGGAAAGCGATTTCCTGCCCCGGTTTTTCGGCGGCGCGGAGGGCTATCTGGGCTATGATATGGTCCGGTTCATGGAGAAACTGCCCGACATCAACCCGCCGCTCACCAATTTCCCCGACAGCTCCTTCATGGTGCCCCGGCTGGTGCTGATCTGCGATAATCTCCAGCAGAAACTGACAGTGGTGAACTGCGTGGTCATCGAGGCGGGCGAGGATCTGGAGGAACAGTACCAGAAGGCCTGCCAGCGCATTGATGCCCTGATCAAGCGGCTCCGGCGCCGGCCCCTGCCCTATGATGTGGTGGACAGCGACGTCAGGGGCCATGAACATCGTTTCCAGTCCAATATGTCTGCCGAGGCGTTCAAGGAGATGGTGAACCGGGCCAAGGAATACATCATGGCCGGCGACATCATTCAGGTGGTGCTCTCCCAGCGCTTTCACGCCCGGACCGACCTGCCGCCCTTCATGCTCTATCGGGCCCTGCGCCATATCAATCCCAGCCCCTACCTGTTCTATCTCAAGCTCGACAACAATATCCAGATCGGCTCCTCCCCCGAGATCCTGGTGCGGCTCGAGGAGAACAGAATCGAGGTGCGGCCCATTGCCGGCACCAGGCCCAGGGGGAAAAACCGGGAGGATGACCTGGCCCTGGAAAAGTAGTTGCTGGCCGATCCGAAGGAGCGGGCCGAACATCTGATGCTGGTTGATCTCGGCCGCAACGACGTGGGGCGGGTGGCGCAATTCGGCACGGTCGAAACCCATGATCTGCTGGTCATTGAAAGATACAGCCATGTGATGCATATCGTCTCGGGGGTGCGCGGTCAGCTCGCCGCCGGCAAGGACCAGTTTGACGTGGTGCGCGCCTGTTTTCCGGCCGGCACCGTGAGCGGGGCGCCCAAGATCAGGGCCATGGAAATCATCGAAGAACTGGAGCCGGAAAGGCGCGGGCCCTATGCCGGCGCGGTCGGTTATTTCGGTTTTTCCGGCAACATGGACTTCTGTATCACCATCCGCACCTTTGTGATGCAGGGTGATAATCTGTGGGTGCAGGCCGGGGCCGGCATCGTGGCTGATTCCGATCCGGAAATGGAATTCCAGGAAACGCTGAACAAGGCGCGGGGACTGCGGCGGGCTGTGGAACTGGCTGAGAAAGGATTCTAAATGGCGTCGCAAAAAGTCCGCTCTGCTGTGTTGCAGGTTTTTTTCAGGACCTCGACATACCGTCTGTATAGTCGAGCCCCTGAAAAAAACACTGCGCCTTGCATAGCGAATTTTTGTGCTTAGCCATTCGACTTTTGTGAGACTACTATGATTGTTATTATTGATAATTACGATTCGTTTACCTACAACATCGTGCAGACCATCGGCGGCTTCGGCGCGGAACTCGTCGTGTTCCGCAACGACCAGGTGGATATTGCCGGCATTGAAAGGCTGAAGCCGGACCGGCTGCTCATTTCGCCGGGGCCGTGCGACCCGCCGCAGGCCGGCATATCCATTGCCGCCATCCGCCATTTTGCCGGGGTCATTCCGGTGCTCGGCGTCTGTCTCGGTCATCAGGCCATCGGCGAGGCGTTCGGCGGCAAAACCGTGCGGGCCGGCCGGGTCATGCACGGCAAGACGAGCACCATCCATCATGACGGCCGGGGCGTCTTCACCGGCCTGCCCAACCCGTTTGAGGCCATGCGCTATCATTCCCTGGTGGTTGCCGATGCGACCCTGCCCGACTGTCTGCTGGTCTCGGCCCGCACCGACCAGGGCGAACTGATGGCCGTGCGCCATAAAACGCTGCTGGTGGAAGGCGTGCAGTTTCACCCGGAATCGATCATGACTCCGGACGGCGTGCAGCTGCTGAAAAATTTTGTCAGCCCGGACTATGAGAAGATGTTTTGATTGCGGATTTCGGAATGCGGATTGCGGATTCGAAAAGCGGAGGATATTGGAATTTCCGTAACAGAACATTAACACAGAGAGCACAGAGCACACAGAGAAAGATTTTTTTATTACAATCAGTTTCTCTGTGCGCCCCGTGTGCTCTGTGGTGAAATCAGCAATCCGCAATCCGCAATCCGCAATGGGTAAATCCGCAATCCGCAATCCGAATGAGATCATGGGCGGCGAGGCGACGCCGGCCCAGATCGGCTCCTTTATCACTGCCCTGCGCATGAAGGGGGAAACGGTTGCTGAAATAGCCGGAGCGGCCAGGGTCATGCGGCAGAAGGCCACCCATGTGGATGCCGCCGATCCCGGCGAAATCCTGGTCGATACGGTGGGCACGGGCGGCGACGCGTCAGGCACCTTCAATGTCTCCACCACCTCATCCTTTGTGGTGGCCGGGGCCGGGGTGCGGGTTGCCAAGCACGGCAACCGCTCCGTTTCCAGCCATTGCGGCAGTGCCGATGTGCTGGAGGCCCTTGGCGTTGATCTGGGCCTGAGCGCGGAACAGATCGGCCGCTGCGTGCGCACGGTGGGCATCGGCTTCATGTTCGCCCCCATGCTGCACGGGGCCATGAAGTATGCCATCGGCCCCCGGCGGGAGATCGGCATCAGAACCGTTTTTAATGTCCTCGGCCCGCTCACCAACCCGGCCAATGCCAATGTCTATCTGCTCGGGGTCTACAGCCCGGATCTGGTGGAAAAGCTTGCCCATGTATTGACCCGGTTTGCCGTGCGGCGCGCCCTGGTGGTGTGCGGGGAAGGAAATATCGACGAGATCACCATCACCGGCAGGACTGCGGTGGCGGACCTGCGTGACGGCAAGGTCACTTCCTACTTCATCGCGCCCGAGGATGTGGGTTTTTCCAGGGCCAGCCTGGCGGATATCAAGGGCGGGGCCACCGCGGAAATTTCAGCGGGGCAGCTGCGCGCCGTGCTGCGGGGCGAGCCCGGTCCCTGTCTGGACATGGTGCTCATGAACAGCGGGGCGGCGCTCATGGCCGCCGGCCTGGCTGACGATCTGCGGGGCGGGGTGGAACTGGCCGGGAAAACCATTGCCTCGGGCGCTGCCATGGCCAAACTGGAGGCCCTGGTGCGGTTCTGCCGGGAAGCGGGGGAGAAAAAGGGTGATTCTTGATACCATCGTTGCACAGAAACGCCGCGAGGTGCAGGAGTTGCTGGCCAGGGGCCCGACCGGGCCGGGCCATGAAGTTGCGCCGCCCCGCGGTTTCCAAAAGGCACTGACCGGGTTTGCCGGCATTTCGCTGATCGCCGCGGCAAAAAAGGCCTCTCCCTCCAAAGGGGTCATCTGTCCTGATTTCGATCCTGTTGCCATTGCCCGGGAGTATGAGGCGGGCGGTGCCCAGGCCATCTCCGTGCTGACCGATGAAAAATTCTTCCAGGGCAGTCTCTCTTTTATCCCCCTGGTGCGGCAGGCCGTGCGCCTACCGGTGCTGCGCAAGGATTTCATCATCCATGAGGCGCAGATCGCCGAGGCGGCGCGATTCGGCGCTGACGCCATTCTGCTCATTGCGGCCATCCTGGAAACGGAACAGATCAGGGATTTTCTGGCCCACAGCCGGGAACTGGGCATGGACGCCCTGGTGGAAGTGCATGATGCAGCGGAGCTGGACAAGGCCCTTGCCGCCGGCAGCCCCCTGATCGGCATCAATAACCGCAACCTGCAGGACTTCTCCATGGATCTGGAGACAACCTTCCGGCTGAAGCAGCGGATTCCCGAGGAAATTCCAGTGGTCAGCGAATCCGGCATCCGCACCGGAGAGGATATCCGGCGGCTGGCGGCGGCAGGGATTGCCGCCGTCCTCGTCGGCGAAACGCTCATGCGCGCCGGCGGCAGGGAGCAGGCGGTGCATGCCTTGATGGGCAGGTGAGATTAACCACGGAGAGCACAGAGCCCGCAGAGGTAACTGATTGTAATTAAAAAATGTTTTCTCTGCGGGCTCTGTGGTGAAAAGAGGTTTTCCTACTGCGCCGGCTCCAGGACCACAAATCTGGTGTGGCTGCCGCGTTTGACCAGCAGCAGGATGCTCTCTTTTTTGTCAACCCCTGCCAGGACCTTGTTGTAATCCTCCAGGCTCTTGATTTCCTGGCGGTTTACTTCCAGCAGGAGATCCCCGGGCCGTAACCCGGCTTCGGATGCCGCGGAATTCGGTTCCACGTTGGATACGATAACGCCTTCCTTATCCTTGATTTTCAGCGACTGGGCCAGTTCCGGAGTGAGCTGCTGGACCGTCAGGCCGAGAACGCTTTCCTGGGCGGCGTCAGGTCCCGCCATTTCATCTTCCTCCAGCTTGGCAACGGTGATCGTGACGACCTTTTTCTTGCCGTCCCGGATCAGGGTGACATCGACCTTCTCGCCGACAGGCGTCTCTGCCACCAGGGCCGGCAGCATGTTCATCTGTGCTATTTCCTTGCCCTGGTATTCAACGATGATGTCACCGGGCAGGATGCCCGCCTTCTCAGCCGGGCTGCCGGGGGAAACTTCGCCGATCAGGGCGCCGATGGGCTTTTCCAGGCCGAACTGTTTGGCCAGATCCTGGCTGACATTCTGGATCATGACGCCCAGCCAGCCGCGGGTCACCTTGCCGGTTGTTTTTAACTGCTCGATGACGCTTTTTGCCATGTTGATGGGGATGGCGAAACCGATGCCGATGTTGCCGCCGGTGCGGCTGTAGATGGCGGTATTGATGCCCACCATTTCCCCGTCAAGATTGAAAAGGGGGCCGCCGGAGTTGCCCGGGTTGATCGAGGCGTCCGTCTGGATGAAATTTTCATAGTTGCCGCTGCCCAGCGTTCTGCCCTTGCCGCTGACAATGCCCGCGGTCACGGTCTGTTCAAAGCCGAACGGGTTGCCGATGGCAATAACCCAGTCGCCGACCCTGAGCTTTTCGGAATCGCCTAAAGTCACAAAGGGCAGGGGCTGCTTCGGTTCGATTTTGATCAGCGCCACATCCGTTTTTGCGTCGCGGCCGACGATCTTTGCCTCGTACTCTTCATGATTGGCAAAACGGACATTAATTTCATCCGCCTCATCAATCACATGATTATTGGTAATGATATAGCCGTCGGCCGAGGTGATGACGCCCGAGCCGAGACTTGTCCTTTTCTGCGGCACGAGCTGGCCGTGAAAACCGGGGGCCTGCTGTTCAAAAAACTTTTTGAAAAATTCCGGCATCCCCTGGTGGTCCTGGAAGGGGAAAGCGGGAATGTCCGATTGTTTGACCGTCTGGGTGGTGTAGATATTGACCACCATGTCCCCGTATTTCTCGACCAGGGGAGCAAAGGACTCGGGCATGGCGGCCAGGGCCGGCATGGTAAGCATGAAAAATGCCGCATAAAAGACGAGTGTAACAAGTGTTTTTTTACGAAGTATCTGCATAGCTGTTATTCCTGTGTCTGTTTTATGGTACCTTATTTGATTCGCTCGTATTCTCCATGAAGAATAGGCTGCGGGTAAGCCGTTGTAAAGAAAATAATCGAAGGCATCCGGATGTCAGAAGCGGGATAAGGAGCCGTAAACGATGGTTATTTCGCAACGGCCCCGCAAATGTTTTCAGCAACACTTCCCGGCAGGGAGATCAGTCGAGCCGGACCGCCACGGTCAAATAACGCTTCATGGAAATGTAGCGGCTGTTGCGGGCATACTCCGGAGAGAAGGAGGTTTTTTCCGCGCAGCAGATGCGGAGAAGCTGATCAAAGCTGTTGGCCGGCACGGAAAGCAACAGGGTGTTATGATCATGCAGCTCGGCCCGCCAGAGAGGGGACTGGACGATCTGCTGGACAATGGCCATCTGTTCAGCCCTGGGCGCGGGATGGATGGTGATCTGCAGGTCGGGCTTGATGACCGGCGGCTGCTGATGCGGGGAAAGCGAGGTGAACGGTTCGTCAAGATAGGATGAAGAAGAATGGGTCGGGCCGGTGGAGACAAAATCAACCACGGGCACATGCTGTTCATTTCTAGCGCCGGCGGTCATGGCCAGTTGCGGGAAAGCAGGGGCGCCGTTTCCAGCATATTCGGCAAGCCGGGGAATTCCCGGATAAAAATCCTGCGGGCCGCCCTTGGCGTCCCCGGCGTCCGCCGGCAGCGCGGCATGTTCCGGTGCGCGGTCATTGCGGGCCATCTGTTCGGTCTGCACCGTGGCCGCGGGCTGATCGTCCTGTCCTGTCGGGGAATAGGGCATCATCTGCAGCAGGGAGGCGGTGGCAAAACCGATGACGAGCATGGCAAAGGCGGTGGCGAAGGCCAGTTGCCTCTCGCCGCGCCGGAAGAGGAATGTTTTGAATTTCTGCCAGGGGGTCTGTGTTTCGATTTTCTGGCGGATGCCGGCCAGAAAATCGGGCGGCACCTGCGCCTTGGGCATGTCCCGCAGGAACGCAACGGTGGTCTTGAAGGCGCGCCATTCCATTCCGCACTGCCGGCAGGTGCTGAGATGCGCATCAACTCCAGACCTGCTGCTCGGGTCAATTTCCCCATCAAGATAGAGAGAGAATAATTCTTGACAATCCTGGCATTTCATAAAGATGGCTCACAAATCCTGGTAAATTTTTTTTAATCGGTCTTTTAAGGCATTCCGCGCCCTGTTCAGTTTTGATTTGACCGTCCCCAATGGTATATCAAGAATCGTGCTTATTTCTTCGTAAGCAAGCTCCTGGACATCGCGCAACAGGATAATCTCCCTTTCCGCATCCGCCATGGAATCGATTGTTGAACGAACAAGATTGATCGTATTCTGACGCTGCAGTAGTTTTTCCGGCCCCTCGTCACCCGGCAGTTGAAGATATGATTCTTCGTCATCCAGGGAAACGTTGCTGAAATAACCACGCCTGCTCAGTTTTTTATAGCGGTTGCGGCAATGATTAATGGCAATCTGGTACAGCCATGAAGTAAATTTTTCTTTTTCCCGCAGTTTTGGGAGAGAACGATAAACGGTGACAAATATATCCTGCGCCAGGTCTTTGGCCTCTTCCGGACTTTTGACATAATTGAGGGCCAAATTGTAAATCTTGGTCTGATAAAGCAGTACCAAACGGTTAAAAGCCTGGGCGTCGCCGTCAAGAAAATCCTGAACAAGATTATCTGTATCCGTCTTCAATTCATCTTTAGCCATGAAACACCCGGTTTGTATACCTTTGCGACCGAGTATTTACTGTACGGCAAGATGAAATTTTTCGGGGTGAAGACGTGTTCGATATTTTTCTGATCGAAAAAATCTGTCGTATGCCAAAGTGACAAATCCCTAAATATAAAGGTTCCATATTTTTGTGGCGTAAATGACGTTTTTCGCTGCCTCAGGCAGGAGGTTTCCCTCTATTATTCTCATATCACGGCAGCCATGCAAGAGTTTCCAATAAACGGCAACCGTTTTCTTGCAAATTTGTTATAACGGATTACACTATGCATCGTTGAGACGGGCTGGCAGATTGCCCCATCCGGCCTTTGGCGTCCTGCAGCCTCTAACTCATACCATTTTCCTGTAAAATATCAATGTGGGAAATGAAGTTGCCGGCAGGTTGTCTTTTTGTCTTTCCCGTTGCCGGATGTGATTGCGGTTCTTGAAGGGCGGCTGACGGATTTCGCCTTGCCGGATATTTTCGCATGAAATATGCGGGGTGCCAAACAAAAATTGCTGACTGCTGTATCTTTTTGCGGCGGCGTGCGTTTCAAATATTTATCCTGCAATCAGGAGCGGTTACGGAATCGCCTCTTTGTTTTTGCACATTTCGTTACGGCGCCTTATGCCGCCGTCTGATTTCCGGACGGCGAAATTATTTTTACAACGGCTTGCCAATGGATAAAATCGTAGAAGAACTCCACAGGATTTTTCGCCTGAAAGATTCCACCGACGTCGGGGATATTGTCATTATTGTCACGGAAAAGCCGCAGACCCTCACCTATGCCCTGATCACCGGCTTTGAGCGGGATCCCTCCAAGCACGATGAGTGGTGGCATGTCTCCATGCAGCTTCTTGCCGTGCCTCCCCAGAAAGCGGTCTGGACGCTGCGGACGGCGCAATTCACCGGCCGGGAAATTTTTACCATGGGTGGTGATAAAAGGTTCATCAAGGCGGTGGATTTCGCCGAGGCCGGTGCCCCCGGCCCCGCGAAAGAGAAAAAGCCGCCGGAAAAGGGAAAACAGACGGGCCTGCGGGTGGTGAAGTAAAGATGCCGGTGTGCGCCAAGGAACTGGTTATCGCCAATACCTTCGGGCTGCATGGTCGCGCCTCCGCCCTGCTGGTGGAAACGGCCAAGGGGTTTACGTCCGACATCCGCCTCAGCCGCGACGGGATGGAGGCGGACTGCAAGAGCGTGCTTGATGTCATGTCCCTGGCCTGCGTCAAAGGGACGGTCATATCCATCATGGCTGCCGGGGAAGATGCGGAGGCGGCCCTGGCGGCCCTGGCCGCCCTTGTTGCCGGTAAATTCGGTGAGGAATGATGTCATTTGTTTATGCACCACAGAGCACACGGAGATCACAGAGAAATACCTTCATTACAGGGTGTCTTGAATAATTAGAATTTTCGGCAGAGATCAAGGAACAGTTGAAATGAAAAAGCACCCAAGAGGGTGTAAACTCCGCATATTAGGCATATGTGAGCATTTTTCATTTTTGCTGTGACACAGAGATCGGGCGAAAAGGCAATTATTCAAGATGCCCTACAGTTCGTTTACTCTGTGTGCTCTGTGCTCTCCGTGGTAACCTTCCATTTTTTGCTGGATGATCAACAATGATAAATCGTCGAGCCGTTGACACTGGGACCGACCTTGCCGGCATCGGGGTTTCGCCGGGGATCGTCATCGGCCGGGTTTTGCTGGTGGAACCCGGCCTCTCGGTCAAAAAAAGAAGGATTGCCGATGATGCGGCCCTGGCCCGGGAACAGGAACGTTTCCGCGCCGCGGTCGACCGGACGGAAGAAAAGCTCCGGCAGGTCCGGCGGCAGTTTGCCGAGGTGATCGCCGACAACGCGGCCATCATCGACACCCATATCCTCATGCTGCGGGACGGCATGATTTATGACCGCACCCTGGGAATCATCGTTACCGAAAAAATCAATGCCGAATGGGCCCTGGATCAGGCCCTCTGCCAGCTGGAAGAGCTGTTTGCCAGAGTGGATGACGCCTATATCCGCCAGCGGTTTCTTGATGTCAGGCAGGTGGCGGACCGCATCTTCAGCGAGCTGTCGGGCCAGGAGACGCTGCCGGAGGAGATTGACGGCAAGGTGATCGTGGTATCGCGGGACTTCTCGCCCGAGGACATCCTGCAGATGCGCGGCCGGGCCGGATTTCTCACCGAGGTGGGAGGCGAAACATCCCATACCTCCATTGTGGCCAGAACCCTCGGCATTCCGGCGGTGGTGGGCATCAAGGATGTGACCGCCCAGGTGAGCCATGGGGATCTGCTCATTCTGGACGGCTCCACCGGCCGGGTCTGTGTCAACCCGCGGCCGGAGCTGCTGGAATATTATCAGTACAGGCAGCAGCAGTACCAGCTGCAGAATCTGGAAGTGGCGCAGTATGCCCAGCTGCAGGCCGAGACCGCGGATGGCCTGGAGGTCCGGGTGGAAGCCAATCTGGAAATGGCTGAAGAGGCGAGTCAGGCAATCGAATCCGGCGCGGCCGGTATCGGCCTTTTCCGCAGCGAGTATCTGTATCTCGCCGCCAGGGATAATCCCGATGAGGAGCTGCTGTTTGAAACCTACCGCAATCTGCTGGCCATGGCCGCCCCTTTCCCCGTGACGATCAGGACGTTTGATATCGGCGGCGACAAGCAGGTCATCGATAGAACGGGCATGGCCACCGGGTTCCGCCGGAAAATGGAAAAGCAGTGGTCCGCGGAGGCAAATCCCGCCCTCGGCCTGCGGGCCATCCGCTACTGTCTGCATGAGCCCGCCATGTTTGCCACCCAGCTGCGGGCCATGCTGCGCGCCAGCTGTTTCGGCTCGCTGCGGGTTCTTTTTCCGATGATTTCCTCCTTCTGCGAATTAAAAAAGGTGCAGGATACGGTGGCCGCGGTGAAAGAGCGGCTCCGGGCTGACGGCATTCCCTATGACGACAAGGTGGAGTTCGGGGTGATGATTGAGGTGCCCAGCGCCGTCGCCATAGCAGACACCCTGGCCGGGGAGGTTGATTTTTTCAGCATCGGCACCAACGATCTGATCCAGTATTCCCTGGCCATCGACCGGGGCAATGAACAGGTGGCGCATATGTATGAGCCGCTGCATCCGGCGGTGCTGCGGATGATCAAGCATGCTGCCGACTCTGCGCACCGGGCCGGCATTGAAGTGGGGATATGCGGGGAAATGGCCGGCGAGGAGAGATATCTCCCCGTGTTGCTCGGCCTGGGGCTTGACTCCTTCAGCATGCATCCCCTGGCCATCCCGTATATCAAAAGAATGATCCGCCACAGCCGGGCCGCCTCGGTGCAAAGGCTGGCCGGCCGACTGCTGGCCTGCGCCTCCGCCGTCGAGATCCGGGAAGCGCTGCAGGATTATCTGACCCGCCACTACCCTGTCTCCTGGTCGCTGCATGTGTGAACTCGACCTCCCGAAGGAGTCTATGCATCACCTGTCTGAACGAAATATCATAGAGGCCATCGCCCGGCAGAGCCGGGGCGGCCCGCCGGAGCTGATCAAGGGCATCGGTGATGACTGCGCCGTGGTGCGCAAGGCCGGCGGCCTGGTTGACCTGTGGACCACCGATGCCCTGGTGCAGGGCGTGCATTTCGATCTCGCCTGGCATCCGCCGCGCCTTCTCGGCCGCAAGGCGGCGAGCGTCAATATCAGCGATATCGGCGCCATGGGCGGCAGGCCCCGTTTCGCCCTGCTCTGTCTCGGGCTGCCCGCAGCCTGCAGCCGGCAGTTGCTTGATGAGCTGATGGCCGGCTTTCTGGAGGTGCTCACGATGCATGACATGGTGCTGGTGGGCGGCGATACGGTTTTTGCCGGGGAGCGCCTCATGCTGTCCGTCACCGTGTGCGGCGAGATGGAGGAACGGCACGTCTGTTACCGGGCCGCGGCCCGGCCGGATGATCTGATCTGGGTGAGCGGCTGTCTCGGCGATGCGGCCTGCGGCCTGGCCCTGTGCCGGCAGGGACTCCGGGCTGAAGAGGCCTATCTTTCCCTCTGCCGCGCCCATCTTGATCCGCAGCCCCAGGCGCGGCTTGGCCGCCTGCTGGCGCAAAGCGGCCTCATTCACGCCATGATGGATATTTCCGACGGTCTCGCCACGGATCTGGCCCATATCTGCAAGGCAAGCGGCGTCGGGGCGGAGATCATGGCCCCTGACGTGCCCCTGTCCCCTGAGCTGCAAAAAACGGCCCCGGCCCTGCAGCTTGCCCCGTTGGAACTGGCCCTGCAGGGCGGCGAGGACTACCAGCTCGTCTTCACCGCCCCGGCGGACAGCAGCGCCCCCCTGCAGGATCTCTGCCGCGGGGCCGGGCGGGACATCGCCTGCGTCGGCCGCATCACGGCGGGCGAGGGGGTCATGCTCTGCCGGGAAGGGGAACGCCAGGACATCACTTTTCGCGGCTATGAACATACCTTTTAAAATCCATTCCCCCTTTGCGCCTGCCGGGGACCAGCCCCAGGCCATTGCGACCCTGAGCCGCGGCATCAGCCAGGGGGAGCGGGAGCAGGTGCTGCTCGGCGTCACCGGCTCCGGCAAGACCTTTACCATGGCCCACGTCATTGCCGAGACCCAGCGTCCGGCCCTGGTCATGGCCCCGAACAAGACGCTGGCGGCCCAGCTTTATGCCGAATTCAAGGATCTTTTTCCGGAAAACGCGGTGGAGTACTTTGTCAGCTATTATGACTATTATCAGCCCGAGGCGTATATCCCCCAGTCCGACACCTACATCGAAAAAGACTCGGCCATCAATGACGCCATCGACAAGATGCGCCACTCCGCCACCCGGTCGCTGCTCACCCGCCGGGACGTGCTGATCGTGGCCAGTGTCTCCTGCATCTACGGCCTCGGTTCGCCGGACGAGTACAAGAGCATGCATCTCCTGTTGAAACGGGGCGAGGAGTATCCCCTGCAGGAGATGCAGCGGCGGCTGGTCTACATGCTCTATGAGCGCAATGATTTTTCCTTTCATCGCGGCACCTTCCGCGTGCGCGGCGATGTGGTCGATATCTTCCCGGCCTACGAGGAGGACCATGCCGTGCGGGTGCAGCTCTTCGGCGATACCATCGACAGCATCTCCCTGGTCGATCCGCTGCGGGGCGAGGTGCTGGCCGTCATGGAGGAGGTGACGGTTTTTCCGGGCAGCCACTTTGTCACTTCCAGGGAAATTCTGGCCCGGGCCATGCAGACCATCAAGGACGAACTGAAGGATCGCCTGGCGGTTTTTGAAAAAGAACGGCGCCTGGTGGAGGCCCAGCGGCTGGAGCAGCGCACCATGTTCGACCTGGAGATGATAGGCGAACTGGGCTACTGCAACGGCATCGAGAACTACAGCCGCCATC
>JACQYM010000378.1 GCA_016208225.1 Deltaproteobacteria bacterium
AATGGTCGCCCAGTACAGGAACATCTGCGCGGCGGTGAATATTCCGGTCTTTGTGGATATCGACACCGGTTTCGGCGGGGTAAACAACGTCATCCGCGCCGTGCAGGAAGATGGAATCCCGCAGCAGGCGGATGGCCACAATCTCCAGGGCCCCCAGGGCCGCCAGGAGCAGAGCGAGCAGGGCAAGGCTTCGGCGGTCTGCCGGTCGGCGGCGGGTGGCGGCCAGGGCCAGCCGCGATCCGGCGCCGCCCAGCATGAGCCAGGAAAAAAAGATCAGGCTGATGGTGAATTCGTTGCCCTGAAACTGGGCGAGAAACTCCCGCACCAGCAGCAGCTGCATGACCACGGACGAGAGTCCGACGGCGGAGATGAGCCGGTTTACGGCCTGCTCTTCATGGTCGGCATCCGTGTAGAGTCCCATATCAGATGACGGGCGTCAATTATTCGCTGAAGTGCTGCACCTGATAGGTGAGGACCTCCAGTCTGCCGGTCTGCCAGGCGTCCGCAGACAGTCCGGCTTTGCGGCAGAGATGGCCCAGGAATTCTTCCGTCCTGGGCAGCTGGTCCCAGACCTGGGGCAGAAAAGTGGCGCTGGCCAGCCCCTGGCGCAGGATGACCCCGTCCACACCCGGACGCAGCTTGGCCAGCAGCTCCTTGCCGTCTTTGTAGGCCAGGGGTTTCGGGTCGGTCAGGATGCTCACCTCAATCTCCAGATCGGAGAATTCCGTGCGCTGCACGGGCTGGAACCGGGGATCGTCAAAGGCGGCGTTGACCGCATTGCGGCGGATGCCGGAGGCCACGGATTCAACCGGGGCGATGGAGCCGATGCACCCCCGCAGCTGCCCGTTTTTGTTCAGGGTGACAAAGGTGCCCCGTTTCTGCTGGAATTCCTTTTCCCGCATCTGTTCCTCCAGCTTTTTCTGTTCCTCTCCGTCCACAGGCAGGCCGAGTTTGAGGGCAATGGTCTGCCGGGCCAGGGTGAGCAGTACCCCGCCCAGTTGGGGCGAAATTGCCGGCGCAGAGCTGTTTTGTTTGTCCATGTCCGTGTCTCCGTAAAAAGCAATGGCCGCATAGCCGACAACCTTGTCACGGCTGCCGGCGATGTCGCCGCTGTTGGCATAATGAAGCAGCAGGGGCTGCCAGTTGTGGCGGTTGGCAAGGTCGATCAGCACCTGCAGGGGCACTGTCCCGCAGGCGCTGTTGGGGCTTGCGGCCAGTGCTTTGCCGTCCCGGTTGATGATGGTGCATATGGTCTGCCGGTCCTTGCGCTCGGCGGCCTCATACTCCATATAATGCGACAGATCGGAACTGACCACCAGCAGGGTCTGCGGGGTGAGCAGCGGATCCAGGGCCGCGGCTGTCTGCTCAATCTGGGCAGGCCCCAGCACAATCGGCACCAGGCTAAAGGGCCCCAGCAGATACTGGAGAAAGGGCAGAATGACCTCAAGCGAGTGTTCCTTGTCCACGGCCTGGCCGAAGGGTTTGAAGAGTCCGGTCTGCTGCAGCAGCCTGCCGGCATCCGCATGCAGGGGGATGGTTCCCAGGGGGGTGCGGTAGCCGGCCGCATCCGTGATGGCGCCGTTGTTCAGTCCCGCCCGATGGTCCGGGCCAAGCAGGATCACCTTGTCAAATTGCCCTTTTTCCAGGACCAGGGCGGCATGGGCCGCGGTGGGACCGGAATAGATGTAGCCGGCATGGGGCAGGACCAGGGCCTTCAGGACCTTGCCGGCCGGCTTGGTAAAGGAGTCATGCCTGGCCGTATCGCACATGCGGGCGATATCGGCGGTCAGGACGCTGCTGTCAGCCGGATAGAAATGTCCGGCCCAGAATGCTTCCCGGTAGTCCTCGCCTGCCGTACCATCCGCCGGCAGGGCGGCGGCAAGAAAGAAGATCAGCATGCTGACAAGGGATCGGCGGATGGCCATGGTTTTTCCTCTGGGCAAGGGTGTCGTACTCCGCTGGAGGGTATCTTGGAATCCTGCTGACAATTGTAACGCGTTAGGGTTGAACGTACAAGCGATTAAGTGTCAGGCTCGGACGTGCAAACGTTGCAGCGTTCCGGCATTTGGACGCCGGCGCCATTTCTGGCGAGCCGGCTCAGGGGATGGGCTGGTTTTTTGATCGGAGATTGATCTCCGCGTCCGAGGCGCGGACATAGAGCGGCACGCAGCCCGCCGGATCGAGAAATTCTTTTTTATGCCAGCGGGCCAGGGCGAGAAAGCCGATGCTCGCCGCCCTGGCAAAGTACAGCTGCTCCGGGGCGAACACGGCCAGGCTGCCGAGCTTTTCCCGCAGCAGGTCGCCATGCACGGTGATGCCGTCGCCGCAGAACAGGGTGGGTTCGCTGATCTGGCCGGCAAGTTCCAGCGGGGAAATGACCAGATACTCGCCCTGCCGCTGCATGCAGCCGTTGCCGTCCGCCTGGTAGAGGGCGGTATACACTTCATTTTTGCGGGCATCGAGAATCGGACAGACCGGCATGGCCGTAAATCCGAACTGAGCGGCCAGCCCGTCCAGGGTCGGGACGCCGATCAGCGGGAGCGAGGTTGCCAGGCTGAAACCCTTCACCGTGCTGAGACCGATGCGCAGGCCGGTGAAGCTGCCCGGCCCCAGGCTGACGGCAATGGCGTCGATCTCCCCCCAGGTTGTCCGGCATTCCCCCAGAACCCTTTCCACAGTGGCGAGCAGCCGTTGGGAATGGGTCAGCGTTGACAGCAGGCTCTGTTCGGTGATGCAGTGGAAACCGTTCACCAGGGCGACGCTGCCGCACAGGCCGGCATTCTCGATGGCCAGAATAAGGGGCCGCTGCCGGAGTTGGTCGTTGATGGTGGGCGCCAACCCGCTCATCCCTTGCTGAAAATGCGGATAATGTCGTTGTAGAAGACAAAGATCATCAGACTGCCCAGCAGCAGCAGACCGATCTGCTGCAGTTTTTCCAGGGTCTTCGGCTCCAGGGGTTTGCCCCGCACCGCCTCAAGGGAGTAGAGGAGAAGATGACCGCCGTCCAGGACCGGGATGGGAAAGAGGTTCAGGATGCCCAGGTTGACGCTGAGCAGGCCGATGAAATAGGCCAGGTTGATCCAGCCCGCCTCCATCTGTTGGCCGGCCATCTGGGCAATGAGAATGGGGCCGCCCAGCTCGGAGGCCGGCACCACCTGCTGGATGATTTTGATAATACCCATGACGGTGAGGTAGATAAAGGTCCAGGTCTGGTTGAGACCGGCCAGGAACGCCTCCGGGATGGATGCCTTTTCATAGGTCACCTCGCTGCTGCGCGAGATGCCGAGCATGAAACGTTCCTCCACCACCTCGCCGAAGATGTTTTTGACCTCCTGTCTTTCCGGCTGGCCGACGAC
>JACQYM010000379.1 GCA_016208225.1 Deltaproteobacteria bacterium
GCCTTAAAATCCCGGCACCATTCCTCGGCGGCCCGCTGGTCGGCCCCGTCCAGGAAAACGAAAGACTCCCGGCCGTTCAGCTCCACCTGCGGCGCCGCCAAAGCACCCGGCGGGACAGCCCCGATTTCCGCGCCGGGCCGGTCCGCCTGGAGCAGCACCAGGGCGAAACGGCTGCTCTCCTTCCACAGCCTGCGCAGCCGGGACAAAACCCTGGCCGGCAGGGGACAGAGCGGATGGGCCTCGCGGCCGCTCACCGCCTGATAGGAACAGAGGGCAAAAGGACCGCGCTGCCGGGCAATGCGCAGGGCCTCCCAGCCCTGGGCCAGAAACTGCTCGCTGCTGACCGGCGGTTCCGCCGGGGCAAACGACCTGATGCCGATCCGGCTTCTGGCAAACCCTTCGCGTTTCAGCCAGCGCAGCAGCATTTCCGCCATCTTCATGGTCTGTTCGGCCGCCAGCCCTTCCCAGAGCAGGCCGAAGATGCCGTTGCCGAGATGACAGGGGGTAAAGAGATGGCCGATGAGCGAATCAAGGAAGGCGCCGCTGCGGGCGATGACGGCCAGGGCCTGCTCGCCGTCCCGGGCCCGCGGGTGAATTTCCACCAGCAGCAGGGAAAAAGCGGCAGTGCCGCTTGCCGCTGAACCGGCGGCCGGCAGCAGGGACTGGAGGCGGCGGGCCAGCATGCGCCCCCCCGGCAGCCCGGTCACCGGGTCAAGGGCATACGGCTTGATCCTGGCCATTTCCGCGGAAATCAGCCGGCTCTTTTCCAGCAGCAGGGATGAGGCATAATCCTGGTAGGTGCCCGGCGGATTGTCGAGAATCGCCACGCAGAAGAGCACCTCCCCGGACCACAGCGGCAGATAGAGGAGCTCTTCCTCCCCGCCGTCCACCACGGGTTTGAGTTCATGGCGCACCATCTCCACCCCGGCCCGCCAGGCCGGAAGCAGCTCGCCGCCCGCATGGGGGCCGGCAAAATGGACCTGGCGGCAGGGCAGAAAAAAGGTGACGATATCGGCAAATTCCATTTCGAACAGCTCAATATCCGCCTCAACCAGCGGTTTGGTGCTTACATCAAAAGGAAAATTCATCGGTTGGCAACCTCAAACACCTCAAAGAGAACATCGGCCAGCGCAGGGACTTCATCATCAGCCACGGTGCGCATATCAAGCAGATAGGCCTCGTTTTCAATGCGGCCGATCACCGGCGTTGACGCCTCGCGCAGCTTTTTTTCCAGGTCCGTCACCTTCATGATCACGGGCCGCAGGGCAACCGCCCGGCTCGGCAGGTCCTGTTCCGGCATGGCGCCGCCGCCGACCCTGGAGGCGGCGGCAACCACCGCCACGCCGCAGCGGCCGGCCAGGGCCTTGCCGATGCGGCGCACCAGCCGGGCGGCCCGGCGGCCGATCACCTCGGGGGCCATGCCCATCATGGCCAGGGTGGGAATGGCGCTCAGCGCCTTTTCCTCATCGCAGTACAGCCGCAGAATGGCCTCCAGTCCGGCCAGGGTGAACTTGTCAATGCGCAGCGCCCGGTTGAGCGGGTTCTTTTTGATGCGACCGATGATCTCCCGGGTGCCGAGAATCAGGCCGGCCTGGGGACCGCCCAGCAATTTATCGCCGCTGCAGGTGACCACATCGACCCCGGCCTTGACCACCTCGGGCACGGTCGGCTCCTTTTCCAGGCCGAACCGGCTCAGGTCCACCAGACTGCCGCTGCCCAGGTCCTCCATGACCGGCAGCCCATGTCTGCGGCCAAGCTCCACCAGCTCCGGCAGACCCACCTCGGAGGTAAAACCGATGATGCGGTAATTGCTCGTATGCACCTTGAGCAGCAGGCTGGTCTGCTCGGTGATCGCCCCTTCATAATCGCGCAGATGGGTACGGTTGGTGGCCCCCACCTCGCGCAGGTACGCCCCGCTCTTTTCCATCACCTCGGGAATGCGGAACGAGCCGCCGATCTCCACCAGCTGGCCCCTGGACACAATCACCTCGCGGCCCTTGGCCAGGGTGTCGAGGGCCAGCAGCACGGCGGCGGCGTTGTTGTTCACCACCAGACCCGCCTCGGCGCCGGTCAGCTCGCAGAGCAGATCCTCCACCAGGGCGTAGCGGCTGCCCCGCTTGCCGGTGGTCAGGTCAAACTCCAGGTTGGAATAGCGGCTGCCCACCTTGACCAGCCCCTGCATGGCCTCCGGCGGCAGCAGGGAGCGGCCCAGATTGGTGTGGATGATGACACCGGTGCCGTTGATCACGGTGCGGAAATTGGGGGTCAGCTTGTCCTTGAGCCGCGCGGAAAATTTTGCCAGCAGGACATCGCGCCCCAGATCTTCCGGCCGGCGGGATTGCCCGCCCAGAATGATCTCCCGCTCGGCGGCCAGCACTTCCCGCACCGCGGCTTTGATAAAACGCACCGGCGCCTTGATCTGCTCCACCCAGCCCAGGAACTCATCAACCTTGGGGATCGCCCGCAGCAGCTCATGCATCGAAGACGGATGCGCCGCGGTTTTATCCTCACCAGACATATACCCTCCGCAAAAAAATCAAAGACCGGCGAAACCGGCCATGTGGTTAGTGGTTCAAGACAGAATTCTTTTAATCTTGCCCTTCAGTTTTTCAACGGTGAACGGCTTCACGATGAAATCGACATTGCCGTGCAGTTCCGAAAATCTCTCCGCCGCCGGCTTCAGATACGCCGACATGAAGAGCACCTTGGTGGCCGGATAGGTCCGCTTGAAGACCAGGGCCACTTCCTCGCCGTTCATTTCCGGCATGACCACATCCGTCAGCAGCAGATCGACATCACCGTTGGCGATCTCCGCCATCTCCAGCCCCTGCCGGCCACTCAGGGCCGACTGCACATGATAACCGGCAGGGACAAGCATTGCTTCAACAAGCGCCAGGATGACCGCATCATCGTCGACAACAAGAATCTTTGGATTATTTTTCATTTTTTGTCCAGTCCGGCAAACCGGTTGCAGTAATCAGCCTACTTCCAATCCCATGAAAGAGTCCGCCTGCGCAGCAGGCATCTCATCAATTTCAGTCACTTTAGCACAACATACGGGCACAAAGAAATAGGCTGGATAAAATAATCCGGATGCCGGGGCTGCGGCTGGATGTTATCTAAAGTATTCTTACAACTTTCTTCCCTGAAGGTCACCCATGGCAACACATGTTTTATGGCGGCTTTCCTGATTGTCGCGTCTCTTGAATTGACATACCGCTCTGCATAACTTACGTTAGTTTCTATATGAACTAACCATGATGGCCTCGGGAGGCGTCCTATGCGTGTCGGCATTCATGAAGCAAAAACCAATCTTTCAAAACTCATCCCGGCCGTCCAAGCCGGTGAAGAGGTGATCATCACCAAAGGCGGCCGGCCGGTGGCAAGGCTCGTGCCCTTCACAGAGAAAGAAGGGCAACGCCCTCTGGGCCTGTACAAAGGCAAAGTGACATTCCAGGGAGACATCCTGGAGCCTCTGCCGGAGGAAGTCGTAACCGATTTCTGGCCTAAGCCGGCAGACGCTGATGACCTTTCTTCTTGATACTCACACCTTCCTCTGGCTGTCGGCGGCACCAGAAAAGCTGTCTCCCGGCGTTCGCGAGATCGTTGAAGAGGGAGCTGCCGAACTGCTGCTGAGCGCTGCCAGTGGTTGGGAGATCGCCCTCCTCTGGAAGCTGGGACGGATCGAACTTTCAGAACCACCGGCAGCCTTTGTGCCCGCCGCCATGCAGGCAATGAGGATCACCCCCCTGCCGATCGGCTTCACCACCGCCATCACCGCGGCCACCCTGCCGCTCATCCACCGAGACCCCTTTGACCGCCTCCTCGTTGCCGAAGCGATGAAAAACGGCTTTATCATCCTCACCAGGGACCAGCTCCAGCA
>JACQYM010000380.1 GCA_016208225.1 Deltaproteobacteria bacterium
ACCGAACCAAGACAGCGCACCGGAATGAAACGCACCAGGGCATTGATGGAATGCTTGCGAATGGCCGCCAGATCAAGGGCCGGATAGGCATCGTTTTCACAGACCAGGGCCAGGATGCGGAGTTTATCCTCATCATCATCCGGTACCTCGATCGCCTTGATCATCGAACCGATCATATCGATATTGTAATTCTTGAAGCCGATGATCCGCTCCGGACAGGCACCCATGCAGGTACCACAGCGGCGGCAGCGGGTCGGGTTCGGTTTCGGTGTTCCCTTCTCATCGTCATCAAGGGCGCCGAAGGGACATTCTTCCGTGCAGCGCTTGCACTGGGTACATCTCTGGAAGAAGAACTCGGGAAATGTCTGGTCGCCGGAGCGGGGATGAACGGCAACGCCGCGATCGGCACATTCCATGGCCTGGATGGCCTTCAGCGCCGCACCGGTTGCATCATCCACCGTTTCCTCCATGTTCAGGGCCTTGCGCACCCCACCGCAGGTATAGATACCGGTGCGGCGTGTTTCATAGGGAAAGCAGATAAAATGCGAATCCGAATAGCCGTCAAAGAGGTCCAGATCAAGAAATGCCGGTCCCTGACGATAGGCGAGATTGATGGAAGACTCATACTTGGTGGTCGGCTCCATGCCGGCGGCGAGCACCACCAGATCGACGTCAAGGTCAAGATTTTCGCCCAGCAGGGTATCCTTGGCATGGACGACGCAGCCGTTGCCGGCCGCTTCGACTTTGGTGACAGCGGCCTTGGTGAAGAAAATGCCGTCATCCTGCTGGATGCCCTTGTAGAACATCTCCATATTGCCCGGCGTTCTCATGTGCTGATAGAGGACGTAGGCCTTGGCATTGCTGTTGGCTTCCCGCACGTATTTGGCCTGCTTCAGGGCTACCATGCTGGTAACGGAGTTGCAGTAGGGGAAGTCCATGTCATGCTCTTCACCGCCGGGGCTCTGCACAAAGGCCACGGCATTGAGTCCGGCGATCTTGCCGTCCTTCGCCATCTTTTCAAACTCGGCGTTGGTCACCACCTTGGGGTTGACGCCATAGCCAAGATGCTCATAGCCGCTGACATCGGCGGGGACCCAGCCGGTGGCCAGAATGACCGCGCCATATTTCTCGGCCTCGGGGTTTTCTTCCATATAATTTTTCAGGCCGGCATTGGGATCTTCCATCTGACCCTTGGCGATGCGGTCCTGATCATCAACCCCGACCTTGGCCGGGGCATCCCATTCACTTTTGGTGCCGGCAGGCTTGAAGGTGGCGGAGAAATCGCCGGGCGCGCCGCCGATGCGGGCAACCTCGGTGGATTTCTTGACGCTGATCTTCGCATCGGATTCAACTGCTGCTACCAAAGCGCCGATGGTCGGCTCCTGCAGCGTCGAATAGGGCGCCTTGGTGGGGAACTGCTTGGTCCAGCCGAGGGCCTTGCCGCCGAGGGCACCGCTCTTTTCGACAACGGTTACCTCATAGCCGGACTTGGCCGCTTCCTTGGCTGCGGTAAGACCGGCGATGCCGCCGCCCAGCACCAGGATTCTCCTGTTCATGGTCTCAAGTTTGTACGGTTCAGGCAGTTCGGTCTTTTTCGCCTGAACGCAGGCCATGCGGACATAGTCCTGCCCAACCTCCGTGTAATATTCCTTGATGGTGTCTGCGCTTTTCTTCTCGGACGGTTTTTCCATGCACCAGGCAGCCTGCTCGCGGATATTGCCGCGGATGGTGATCTTGTCGGCGCCGAAGTTAAACTCGTCCTGCATGACCCTGGGAGAGCAGGCACAGACAACCACGGTATTGACCCCTTCCGTATTGATGTCGTTTTCAATCACCTGCCGGCCGGCCGCACTGCAGAAAGCCGGATGGTTCTTGGGCGTCATTCCCTGGTCGGCGGCCGCGCTGTTTAAGGCATCAACATCAAGGGCCTCTCCTATTCCACAACCTGTGCAGATATATGCACCATATTTCTTATCCATTGATCTCCCTCCTACTTAGCTGCTTGAATAGCTTTTAAGGCTGCAGCGGTGGCGTTCTGAGCGCTGGTAACTACGTCAGCAGCTTTATTGGCACATCCGGCAGCAATCATACCTTTCTCAGGATTCGTTACAATAAAACCATTGCTGTCTACTTCCACACCAAGAGCTGCCGCCTGGCCCTTGAAGGCCGGCTCCATGCCCGTTGCCAGGATGCAAAGATCAACTTTCTGTTTCACTTTATCGCCGGTAACCGCATTTTCAGCGACAAGGGTCACGCCGTCAGCTTCGGCAATGATGTCGGCAACTTTACCCTTGATAAAATGAGTATTCTTATCCGCCATTAATTTTTCACGGAATTTTTCGTACTTACCGGGTGTGCGCAGATCAATGTAAAATACATAAATCGGGGCGTCGGCGTAGCGCTCGCGGATATAGGTAATCTGCTTCATGGTGGCCATGCAGCAGATGTAGGAGCAATATTCAAGATGATTTTCATCACGGCTGCCGGCACACTGTACAAAGCCGAAGCTTTTGGGCTCCTTGTTGTCGCCCGGCCGCAGGATCTGGCCCTTGGTCGGTCCGTTGGGCGCGGCCAGACGCTCCATCTGCATGTTGGTGATGATGGCGTCGCTTGACCCGTATTTGAGGTTGGTCATTTTGGTCGGATCGTAGGGATTCCAGCCGGTGGCCCAGACGATGGAGGAAACGTTCAGGGTGAATGTCTTGGGCTGCATGTCGAGATCAACGGCATCATATTTACAGGCATCCTTGACCTTCTGCAGGGTATCGGCACTGCATACGGCTTTATCCAGCACGTATTTCATGGGAAAGGACATCTCGTGCGGCCGGTAGATGGCCGTTGTCTTGCCCAGCCCGAAGTTGAAGTCGTCCGCTCGTTGATCGTCACAGACTTCGGCACAGGCGCCGCAACCGGTACAGTTATTATTCACGTAACGGGGGGCTGTCTCGCAGGTCACTTCATAGCTGCCCGCGGAACCTTTGATGCCTTTCACCTGGGTCATGGTGTACATACGGATCTTACGGTTGTTTTTCACCCGTTTGAAATTGATCTCCAGACCACAGGACGGGGGACATAATTTGGGGAAATATTGATTGAGCTGCGCCACACGGCCTCCCATGTAGGGGTTCTTTTCAATCAAAAAAACATCTTTCCCGACCTCTGCGGCTTCCAGGGCAGCAGTCAAACCGCTGATGCCACCACCAACGACCAGCACTGCTCCTGCTCCGGATGGACTCTGTTCTGTCATGCCACTCCTCCATTTGTAGGGGTTATGTTAGAAAATTCAATTTAAATGTTAAGTTTTCCGCTCTACGCGGAATCATTCACAAAATGGTTCAGCTGAACCATGCTTCACGAGTCGTAAAACTGAAAACTTAGCACTTAAACAACGTTTGGTTTCTTCCTTTACCAGAAAGTGTTGGGCAAATCAACCGAACATGGCGAACAATTGATTTTTTCTACAATTTTCTTTACTCCATAATAAAATCTCCAGGCACCTATACAAGGTACCTGGAGATCATGAACACTAAAACCGAAAGATGTTAACTGTGATTAGATCCAGGGATCCGTCTCAACGATGTTGATGCAGTTAACCTTCTCGCATTTCCACTCTTTGGTGTTGGGATCAAATGTGGAGTTAACGAATACCTTCCAGTTGGCATCATCACAGGTCGGGTAATCTGACCTGTAGTAGAAGCCCGGGTAACGGCTCTCTTTCCGGAACTCGATGTGGCGAATGTGAGCCTCTACACACCAGATGCGGTGGTAGTTTTCCCAAGCGCGCATCAGCTCATGGAGGTCGCCGGCTGCCATCAGTTCAGCATCTTCCCGCAGCATTCTGAGCAGGTCGAGGCAGATGTTGAGCAGCTTGCCGGAGGTCATGTAGTAGGTAGCAACACCACCGCCGTACTCGTCGGTAGCTTTCATGAGTCTCATCATGATACCGGCGGGTTTGCAGTAGTTGGGGTTAACGTTGGCAGCGGTGGTGGCACCGACATGCTGGAGATACAGTTTAACCGGGGCGTAGATCTCGTCAGCCAGTTCCTGAGCGGTCTGTTTCAGCTCGGGTTTGAAGCTGGCGTTGTCACGGCAGAATTTAACCATCTGCTTGGCAACGATACGACCCTCGGCATGTGAACCTGAGGAGAATTTGTGACCGGAAGCGCCAACGCCATCACCGGCGGTGAAGAGACCGTCAACCGTGGTCATCCTGTTGTAGCCCCATTTATACTGATGGGAACGGGGACCGTCAACGGTGGGTACCCAGTCTTCGTTCGGGCCTGATGTCCAGATACCGCAGCAGCCGGAGTGGGAACCCAGCATGTAGGGTTCGGTCGGCATGATCTCGGAACCGGTTTTCTCAGGCTCGATGTTCATACCGGCCCACAGACCAGCCTGACCTACTGACATGTCAAGGAAGTCTTCCCATGCTTCGGACTCAAGGTGTTTCCAGTATTTTTTAACTGCCTTCTCGTCCATGCCTTTGGCACGACGATCATCCAGGAACGCGTTCAGCGCTACGTCGGTAGCCATGTAGATCGGGCCGCGACCAGCTTTCAGCTCGTTCAGCATCAGGTGGTTACGCAGACAGGTGGGGGTAACCGCAGATGCGCCGTAAGGCATGAATTTGCCAAGCTCTTCTTTCACTGCCGGGCTGTTGGCATAGAACTCACCGAGGCCGTTCTGTACTTTGGCCTTGAAGAGCAGGAACCAGGCGCCAACCGGGCCGTAACCGTCTTTGAAACGAGCCGGGGTGAAGCGGTTTTCCATCATGGTCAGCGTGGCGCCAACCTGAGCACACATGGTGTAGGTTGAACCGGCGTTCCATACGGGGTACCAGGCGCGGCCCTTGCCCTCACCGGTGGACCGGGGACGGAAGATATTTACAGCGCCGCCGCAGGCTACCAGAGCGGTTTTGCATTTGAATACGTGTACTTTGTTTTCACGGGTAGAGAAGCCAACCGCACCGGTGATCTGGTTCGGTTTGTTCTTGTCGAGCAGCATCTTGACGATGAAAATACGCTCAAGGCAGTTTGCCTCACCGAGTGCGCTCTTGGCGGGCTCGGCAACGATGCACTTGTAGGACTCGCCGTTGATCATGATCTGCCATTTACCGGTACGAACCGGTTCGCCGCCTTCGCGCAGAGATTTGGCAGGCTGGGCGCCGTCAAGGGTCTCACCGGCCGCATCTTTCTTCCAGATGGGCAGGCCCCACTCCTCAAACAGCTTTACAGACTCGTCAACGTGACGGCCGAGGTCATAGATCAGATCCTCACGGACAACGCCCATCAGGTCGTTACGTACCATCTTTACGTAATTCTCAATCGGGTTGCTGCCGATATAGGTGTTGATGGCGGAAAGGCCCTGGGCAACAGCACCGGAACGCTCCATGGATGCTTTGTCAACCAGGAGGATCTTCATGTCGTCCGGTGCCCATTTTTTGATCTCAAAAGCGGTACCGCAAGCGGCCATACCACCACCAACGATCAGTACATCACACTCATGCTCCTTGATTTCCGGGTTCGCAACGGCAGGCAGTTCGCCAAGCGGTTTATTAGGTAATGCCATATTATATC
>JACQYM010000381.1 GCA_016208225.1 Deltaproteobacteria bacterium
CGGATGAGGCCGGCATCACCTTCTGGCCGGGGAAAATTGCGGCCGGCTCCGGCGGGCGATCCGCGCCGGCATTGGCAGCAGATCAGGGCGGCGGTCAAGAACTTTTTTCGGCGCCGATTACGGAAAAAGAGGCCCGGCAGCTTGCCTCCTGGGCCAAGCAGATCGAAATTTATTTTCAGACGCCGCAGGAGATCGAATGGAGTCTGGACCGGCAGGGCAATCTCTTGCTGCTGCAGGCCAGGTCCATGCTGATTCAGGAACAAAGTGAGACGGCTGCCTCTGCCGATTGGAGCAGCTTTCCCGTCCTGGTCGGCAATGGGGAAACGGCATCCAGGGGCGCGGCCAGCGGCGTGGTTTTTCATGTCGAAAATGAAGAGCAGCTGGCTACTGTTCCCGCCGGCGCGGTGCTGGTCACCGCCGTGACCCCTCCCTCGTATGTCATGGTGCTGGACCGGGTCTGCGCCGTGGTGGCGGACCAGGGCAGCGCCGCCGATCATTTTGCCTCCGTGGCCCGGGAGTCCGGCGTGCCGCTCCTGGTCAAGACCGGCAACGCCAGCGCCCTGCTCCCCGCCGGCAGGCTGGTAGCCGTCTGTTCCGACCTGGGGCAGGTTTTTGACGGCTGCATCGACATCATCATGGAGAGGTACCCTCCCCAACGCAGCAGGCAGAGCGCCACCCCGGTGCAGCAGGCTTTTGCCAAGGCGATTCAATTTATTTTTCCGCTGCGGCTGGTCCATCCGGCGGAACCGGACTTTGCCCCGGAAAATTGCCGGTCGCTGCATGATATTATCCGTTTTGTGCACGAAAAGGGCCTGGAGTCCATGTTTTCCCAGGCCGGCGGAATGTTTTCCAAAAGATCGGCCACCAGTCTGCTGGCCGCCCCGTTTCCCTTGCAGCTCTATATTCTTGATGTGGACGGCGACCTGGGCGGAACGTGTCGGCCTGATTAAAAACTGAGTATCAACGACCTGCGCTCCGCTCCCCTCCAGGCCCTGCTGCGGGGATTAACCCATCCCGGGATAACGTGGCCCTGCTGCGAGGATTAACCCATCCCGGGATAACGTGGCGGCATCAGGAACATTTTGACTGGAAGAATTTCAGCGAGGTTACCATGGCAGGCGGCATTGTCAGCAGCGACGACCCTGCCTTTGCCAGTTATGCCGTGGTTTCCCGGGATTATCTGAACCTGAACATGCGTTTCGGGTATCATTTCGTCATCCTGGATTCGCTGTGCGGTTCCGTTGCCGGGGAGAACTATATCAGATTGCGCTTTGCCGGCGGCGGGGGAAAGTCATCCGGCATAACTCTCCGGTTGGTTTTTATTGCCGAGATTCTCCGGCGCCAGGGGTTCGCGGTAAAAAGCAGAGGGGATTTGCTCGACGGCCAACTGCTGGGCTATGATGAAAAAACAATGATGGAGAAACTTGACACCGTGGGCCGTCTGCTGGCGGCAACCACGCTGATGGACATGGTGATCAGGGATGAAAATATGGTACGCAGGATGGTGGAAGGATTCATGAACGGCAGATATGATTTCGCGGACGATCAGCCATGACGCCCTATCAGCTCACCTGGATCACGGCCAATCTGGCCGTGGGCCATGCCCCCATGTCCTATGACGAACTCCAACATATCAAGGCCCAGGGGATCGATGCCATTGTCAACCTGTGCGGCGAATTTTGCGATCTGCATGAAATTGAGCGGCAATCGGGATTTGAGGTGTACTTTCTGCCCATTGTCGATGAGAGCGCCCCGGACATGGCGGAAATGGAAAAAGGACTGCACTGGCTTGATGAGGCCATCTATCTCGGCAAAAAGGTCCTGGTCCATTGCCGGTACGGCATAGGCCGGACTGGCACCTTCGTTACCGCGTATCTGCTCCGCCGGGGGCTGGGCATGAAAATGGCGGACAAGGTGCTGCAACATACAAAAGCCGCCCCTGCCAATTATTCGCAATGGCGGTTCCTGAAAAAATATGGCAAAACATCGGGACGGCTGACGATCCGGGAACCCCAGCTGGAAAATCGGCATATTGTTGATCTGAGCACATTTTTTGCCGAATATGAAGGGCTGGTGGCGGCGGTGGAAGAGCAGATCGCCACTGCCACCGCGGGAAAGGAATTTCCGCGCTGCGGGATCGATCAGACAACGGGCTGCCGCCGCTATTTCGAGCTGCAGCTGATTGAGGCCATTTATCTGAGCAACAGGATGAACAAAACATTGACCAGCAGGCGCCGGGAAGAGATCATTGAACTGGCGGTGGAGAACTCCCGCGCCATCCGCCGCCTGGCGCAGACGCCGCAGGTGACATCCGCCCCGGAGCTGGAACGCTCCTATCTGCAGGAGAATCTGCCCTGCCCGCTGCTCCGGCATGATGCCTGTCAGCTCCCCCAGTTCCGGCCGTTGAGCTGCCGGATTTACGGATTAAGCAAAGAAGCCGGCAATCTCCCCGAAACCGCCGGCGCTCTCGCCGCTCTCTCCCGCGCGGTTTTTCTTGCCCTGTCAGGCGCCCTGCCGGGGGAATCGTTGTTTCGGGTCTCATTTGCCGACGCCGTTTCAGGCAGGTTCATCCAGACCTACTTTCACTACCTCAGCTCCCTGTGCAGGACGCCATGAAAAAATCAGCCGCCGCCCCAGCCGCTGACAAGCAGCTGGTCATGATCGTTGATGACGAACCGGACATGCTGCTGATGCTCAAACGCGTCGTGACCCGGCAATGCGGCTGCGAGGTGATCCTGGCCTCCACGGGTCTTGCGGCCCTCCGGGAACTGGAAAGCTGCCGCCCGGATGTGGTGGTGACCGACATCAAAATGCCGGACCTTGACGGGCTGCACCTGCTGAAAAAAATCACGGAGCTGGATAAAACCATTTCCGTCATTATCATGACCGGCTACGGCACCATTGAGATGGCGGTGCAGGCCTTGAAAGACGGGGCCTATGATTTTCTGCAGAAACCTTTTGACAATGACCATATCGTCCGGGTGATCCGCTATTGTCTTGAACGGACCCGCCTGCTGCGCGATAACCGCCAGCTCCAGGAAAAACTCGATGATCTCGCCCTGCCCCAGGGCTTTGTCGGCCAGTCGCCCGCCCTGCGCAAGGTGCTTGACCTCATCGCCAGGATCGCCGACACGGATGCCACCGTTCTCATCCGCGGCGAAAGCGGCACGGGCAAAGAACTGGCGGCCCGCGCCCTGCATGAACTGAGCAACAGAAAACAGCACCGGATGATCACGGTCAACTGTCCGGCCCTGCCGGAACAGATCCTGGAAAGCGAGCTGTTCGGATACAGCAAGGGGGCCTTTACCGGCGCGGCCCAGGACAAGAAAGGTCTTTTTCTGGCCGCTGATCGATCGACGATCCTGCTCGACGAGATCGCCGATATCCCGGTCCCGGTCCAGACCAAACTCCTGCGCGTTCTCCAGGAAAAGGAGATCCAGCCCCTGGGACAGAACAACACGATCAGGATTGATGCGCGGGTGGTGGCCTCCACCAATCAGGATCTGGAGGCCAGGATCACGGCCGGTGAATTCCGGGCCGACCTTTTCTACCGCCTGAACGTCGTTACCGTGAAAATGCCCAGTCTGCTCGATATGCGGGAGGACATTCCGCTGCTGGTCCACCATTTCCTGGAACGCTACAAACGGCAGCATAGCCGGCCCGAGCTGTTGATCGCCCCGGAAGCTCTGCAGTTCCTCTGTCAGCAGCAATGGCCGGGCAATGTGCGCGAACTGCAGCACACGATCAAACGGGCGGTTCTTCTCGCCCCCGGCAATATCATCACGGTCTCCGACGTCTGCATCGCCGATGAAAAGTCCGACCCGCAGCGCTGCCCGGAGGACCGGATGCTGAAGTTGTGCAATCTCTCTTACCATGAAGCCAAGGCCGAGGTGGTGCAGCAGTTCACCATCGTCTATCTGCGGCAGCTTCTCTCCAGACATCAGGGCAACGTCACCGCCGCCGCCAGAGAGTCTGGCCTGGAGAGGCAGGCTTTTCAACGCATCATGCGACGGTACGCAATTCTCTCCACCGATTTCAGAGGAGATAAACTGGGCGGATAATTCCCTTCTGCCGGTTTTTACAAGAGATGCATCTGATATCGAAATAAGCGAGCATCCCCGGCAAATTGATTGAAATTTCCTGATTGAACTATAGGTCTATAGAAATTTATACAGGAGGTGCAGCAATGTCGACATTGACGATCCGTCTCCCGGCAGATAAGCATAACAGGCTGAAAATACTGGCGAAGCAACGCGGGATCAGCATGAACAAGCTGATGGAAGAGCTCTCCACCATGGCGCTTTCAGAGTTTGATGCCTTTACACGGTTTCAAGTGAGGGCAATGAAAGGTTCCCCGCAGGAGGGGCTTCAGCTTCTGGATAAACTTGATCAGCAGAACGAAACGCGGTAATGAGCGTCACGCTCCGAGGCATGGTATTCAGGGGGTAGGGGTTCGCGCAAACCAATAAGAGCGGGAGAGAGCGGGGAGAAACAGGATATAAATAAAAAAGGAGTTATAAGCGTATCTTATAACTCCTTGATATTTCTTGGCTCCCCGGGACGGACTCGAACCGCCGACAAGGTGGTTAACAGCCACCTGCTCTACCGACTGAGCTACCGGGGATCAGGTGCTCTTGGAAGCGGCAAATATAGCAACTTGCCTTTCGCCCGTCAACCATTTTAAGCAAGAAAATTTCATGCCGGCCTGGCTTTCAGGGGATAATTTTTGATTTTTCTTGACGGAAGACGTGCATAATGCTAATTGATTTTTCTTCATCCGTGTGGCAGAGTCGGGGCGTGGCGCAGTCTGGTTAGCGCGCCTGCCTTGGGAGCAGGAGGTCGGAGGTTCGAATCCTCTCGCCCCGACCATAACCATCATATATTACTGCGAATCAGGAGTCTCATGATTCGCTTTTTTTATTGCTCCCGCCAGGTTTTCCCTCTTCGCTCAAAGACATCCTCTTCTCCACTTTGCGGCCGTCCAGCCCACTTACCTCTGGTCCAGCAGATTGCGGACGGTTGTGGTGAAGTGGTCCATGTGGAAAGGCTTCTGCAGATAATTCGCGTTTTCTTCCCCGGCCAGTTCCTCCATCGCGATATCAAATGAATAGCCGGTAATATAGAGAATCGGCAGATCGGGCGCCTTGGTGCGGACCATTTTGCCGAGCGCCTTGCCGCCCTGGCCCGGCATGATCAGATCGGTAATGAGCAGATCGATACCGTCCCCTTCCCTCTCGAAAATTTCAAGGGCGGCATTGCCGTTGGTCGCCAGCAGGGTTTGATATCCCGCCTCGGTAAGCGTTTTCTCCAGAATCTTCAGCACAGTGGGGTCATCTTCCGCCACCAGAATCGTTTCGCTGCCCGGCTTGAGGTGGATCGGCTCCCGCGTCGCAGGTTTTTTTTCGACGCGGTTCTTGCCTTTCGGCAAAAAAATCATGAAACTACTGCCCTTGCCCGCTTCGGATTTCACCACGATATGGCCTCCGTGCTGGGCCACGATGCCGTGCACCGTGGCCAGACCGAGCCCCGTGCCCTTTCCCACGCCCTTGGTGGTAAAAAAGGGATCAAAGATCATATTCATCTTCTCCGGATCAATGCCTGCCCCCTCGTCACATACCGTGAATACGACAAAATCGCCGACAATCACCCGTGAATTCGCATCATACAGCTCATAGAGGCCGAGGGTCCGGTTCTCGGTCCGGATGACAAGTTCTCCACCTTCCTCCATGGCATCCCGGGCATTGACCACCAGATTGATGAGAATCTGTTCCATCTGACTGCGGTCCGCCGTGATCGGCCAGAGATTTTCCTGCAGGGCCAGGACAAGATGGATATCCTCGCGGATCAGGCGCCGCAGCATCTTGGCAAAATCATGAATCAGCTGATTCAGGTTAACGGGCTGCACGTTCATCTCCTGTTTCCGGCAGAAGGCTAGAATGCGGCGGATCAGTTCGGCGGCTTTGTTGCTGCAGCTTTCAATGACATCAAAACTCTGATAGAGCGGATGTTCCGGGCTCGTATCAATTTTTCCCAGGGTACAGTGGCCCATGATGGGAGTAAGGATGTTGTTCAGGTCATGGGCAAGGCCGCCGGCCAGGGTGCCGAGCGCCTCAAGTTTCTGTGACTGGCGGGATCGCTCCTCAAGGCGCAGCCGGTCCGCCTCGTTTTTTTTGCGCAGCGAAATATCCCGGTCAATGCCGCGATAGCCGACAACCTGTCCTTTCTCGTTAAATACCGGGGTACCGCTTGATTCGACAAAGATCGTTTCCCCGGTCTTTTTCAGGCAATTCCGTTCCACTGTCTGATATTTGCTGCCCGACTCGACGCAGCTGCCGAAGATTTTCCTGAAGCGATCCTGGCCCCCCGTTTCGGGCAGAACATCGAAAAAACATTTGCCCAGCAGTTCTTCCGGGGTGTAGCCATAAAGGTCCCGGCAAACCGGGGAGCAATAGAGGAAACGGCCGTCCCTGTCCACCTCCCAGACAAAATCGCTGGTGGTTTCCACCAGGGAGCGGAAACGGCATTCAGAGGCAGCCAGGGCGGCCTCCGCCTCCCGGATGGAGGTTATATCCCAGAAACTGCCGATGGTCTTGCCTGTCCTGCCCTCGGTGTCCGGCGCCATATTGACCACCACCCTTCTTCTCTCTCCGGCCCGGGTGTGAATGATGATTTCCCGGTTCATGCCGAATTCCGCCGGCGCTCCTGACCCAGGGCACGACTGGCAGAACGGATCGTCGGCAATCCTCTGAAAAATGCAGGGCTTACCCACGGCCTCCTCGGCCTGGATGCCGGTTATCCGTTCCGCTGCGGCATTCCAGGTGGCGATTCTGCCGGAGGCGTCCAGCACGAAAATTGCCGCCGGACTGGCATGCAGCACCGCCTGCAGCTCATGGCGCTGCTGCTCTTCCTGTCTGGCCAGCTGCCACTTGTCGGTGAGGGAGATGGCGAGCTGCATGAGCTCTTCCGGGGCAAAAGGCTTGCGGAAGAAGAGCAGCTTGGTGGAGGAGCCGACCGCCCGGACAATCTCTTCCCGGGAACGGTCGGAATAAGCAGTGACAATAACCAGCTCGATATCAGGATCAAGCTGCCGTATCCTGGCCGCTGTTTCCATGCCGTCCCAGCCCGGCGGCATTCTGACGTCCACAAAGGCCAGGGCAAAGGGCTCATTGTTCCGCAACGCCTCCTGCACCATGCTGTACCCTTCCTGGCCCTGGCTGGCAAAGGTCAAGGTAAAGCCAGGCCCGCTCTGCTCGGTCGGCTCGGCCGCCAGAAGTCTGCTGATCTTTTCCAGGGATGAGCCTGCCTCAACCCGCTCGGGATTCAGGACCATTATATATGCCTTCCATACATCCCGGTCGTCGTCGATAACCAGTATTCGTTTTTGCGTCTTTGTGTTTTCTGTCATGGGTGAACCGTTGTTAAAGTTTTCAACTATCCGGGAGTCAGGAAGGCAGAATTCAGGAATCAGAAGAAAATCGCCAATGACTCCTGCCCGGCACAACCTTTCTTGTCTTATTCCAAGTCGCCTTCAAAACAATACCTTTGTCGGCTGCGCTGTGCGGCTCCTCGCCGTACTCCATGTACTGTCTCGTCGCTGCTCGCTTGCCTTCGCGGTCTTGGTCTGAATGCAACTTGGAATTGGCGCTTGTCGGGCTGAATCCATTGCCGGGGGATCATTTCTCCCGGCAATGCATTATACCTGGCATTCTGTCCCCTGATTCCTGAATGCTGACTCCTGCTGAGGAGCTATTTCCGTTCCTGGTGCGTCTGCGGCATCCGGCATGCGCGACGCCGGCAGACGCACGATAAACTCCGCCCCCATGCCGTGGCCGCCGCTCAGGGCCTCGATGGAGCCGTGATTGGCGATCAGGTAGTTGGCGCATGAATGCAGGCCGAAGCCCGATCCCCTTTCCTTGGTGGAATAGCCGAACGAGAAGAAACGTGACTTCTCCTCTTCGGTAAAGCCGCAACCGGTGTCCTTCACAACAACATACACATACGGCGCCTCCCCCTCGGTCAGAAAGGTGGAGATTGACAGCTCCCGCGGCTTTTCGCGGTTGTTGTCCATGGCCTCGTAGCCGTTTTTGATCAGGTTGACGAAAACCTGCAGCAGTTTCGGCTCTTCCGCTTCGACCGGCGGCACCTCATGCAGATCCGTGACCAGCGCCACTTCGCGTTTGGCAAGGGAATCGCCCAGAATTTTCAGCGCGTCCCGCACCAGACTGTTGACATCGATCTGATGCGGTGCGCCCAGCAGCCGGGCATAACGCATCTGCAGGTTGATGATGTTTTCGATATGACTGTGTTTGGCGCTGACGGCCTGCAGGTCTCCGATGGCCCGGTCGAATTCCTCCGAAATGCCGGCGGGCAGATGCTGCATGAGCTCGGCCAGGCGTGTTTTTTCCAGGGCGCTGAGTTCCCACTTGCCCTCCAGATATTGGTGCAAAGGGACGAGCGTGTCGGCCAGTCTGGTGCGCAGGGGATTGCTCTGCAGGCGGTTAACGAGCACAGTGACACCCACCTGGGCCGGGGTTATGGCATTGCCGATATTGTGGAGAACTCCCACGGCCATCTCGGCCATGCCCGCCTCGTGCGCCTGCTTGAGCATGATCTCCTGCGCCTCCTGCAGTTCCCTGGTCCTGGCCACTACCTTTTCTTCAAGGGATTTTGAATAGTCGTCAAGCTGCTGCCGGTTCAGGCGCAGTTTCTGGGTCATGATATTGAACGAGGAGGCCAGGCCGGCGAATTCATCGCAGACCAGGCCGTGCAGGGCCGTTTCATGATCAAGGTCGCCGGCCGCCACCCGGTGCACGCCGGCATGCAAGGCCCTGGTGGCCTGCACAAAGGAGCGGGTGAGGGCGGAGGCGATGACAAAACCGATCAGCAGAAATACACCAAGAAGATAAACGGAATAGAGCTTTACCTGGTGCAGCTGCGCGGCCCATTCCGCCCTGGTCAGGCTGATCTGTCTGTTCAAATCGGCCAGGGAATACCCGCATCTGATGATGCCCCAGAGCGTATTGCCGCTGTAAACGGGAAAGACCGCCTCCATGATTGCGGCCCGCCCCTCTGCCTCACTGGCTTCCGGCCAGAAAAACTGCACCGGGATCACCTTGTCCGGCAGGGTTGCCGGAAATTCGCGGCTCATCAGAGCCCCGGCCCTGTTGTCGACGGCACGAGTCAGATGGCTGCCGATCATATTGATATCGTTATGGGCGATAACGGTCTGCTGTTTGTCCAGGATCATGAAGTAGACGATCTCCGGATCATCACGGGTGACCTCGGCCACCAGGTTCTGCAGGAAGGTGAAGTCGAATCCGGCCACAGCTTCCCGGGCGCTCAATGCCGTGCTGCGCACCAGAGATGAGCTGCGGACGGCCAGCGACTGCCGGATCATGGTGATATTGCGTTCAAGCTCGCTGTCGCGGAACCGTTCCGTCCCCCGCATGAACAGATAACCGAATGCCGGAAAGAGCAGACTGAGCAGAAGCATGTTCATGCTGAGCAGATATACGCTGATTGTGGGTCGCTTCCGCATATTTCCTGTAGGGATAAGTATTGCGCACCGGCCGTACCGGTGCTTCCTGCTTTCAACATTATAGTGGCGGTCAGGCGGGGAAGCAAGGTGAAATCGGGCAGGGCCGGAATGCGCCGCGCCCAGCCCGCCTTGCCGCACCCTCAGGCAAAATGCTTATCCACCGTGGCGATCCGGCTGTGGATGGGCGGCACCACTTCATGGTCGATCCAGACGTCAAGCACGGTCGGTTGTTTTGCCAGGATGATCTCTTGAGCCAGCTCCGGGGTGAGCGGGTTGTCCTTGTCCAGGCGGATGCCGCGGGCGCCCAGCCCTTCCGCCACCATGGCGTAGTCAACCCGCTTGAAGCGGGAGGGCAGGCCGTCCGGCACCTGGGTCTGGAACAGCTTGCGGCCATGATACACCATGCCGAGCATGGCGTTGTTGAAGACCACCCAGATCACCGGGATGTCGTAGTTCACGGCCGTGGCCACCTCGGTGCCGTTCATCAGAAAAGAGCCGTCGCCCACCATGGCCACCACCGGCCGCTCCGGCATCGCCAGTTTGGCCCCCACCGGGGCGGCCACCGCATACCCCATGGAGCCGAAGCCGAGGGAGACGTAAAAGGAGTAGGGGCGATCGATGGTCATATGGCGGATGGCCCAGGCCATCGAAGTGCCGATGTCGGCAAAATAAATGGTGTCGGCCGGGAAAGAGCGCTGCACGTCCTGCACCAGCTGGCGGGGATGATAGAGTGACCCGGCAGTGGAGAAATCGGTCTGTTCCGGCGGCTGTTCTTTCCTGAGATCGGCGATGCGGTCCGCGACGCCGTTGCCCCGGATGCGGGCATACTGCTGGGAACGTTCCTCGATAATGGCCTTGCTCAGCTCCTTGAGGTTCATCCTGGCATCACCGACCAGTCCCACGGAGGTGCAATAATTTTTACCGATTTTCTCCGGATTGATATCGATATGGATGAGATGCTCGGCGGGCCGCAGCCGTTCGTCCCAGCCGCCGGTCATCATCTCGCTGAAGCTTGTACCCACCCCCAGCATGACATCCACCTCGCTGTCAAAGATATATTCCTGGGCCAGGGGGTTGCCGGCAAAACCAAGCACTCCCAGAGAAAGGGGGTGGGTTTCCGGGAACACCCCCTTGGCCTTGGGCGAGGTGGCCACCGGTACTTGCAGGATTTGCGCCAGCTCCAGGAGTTCATTGGCGGCCCGGGACAGGATTACACCCCATCCCGCAATGATCACCGGCTTTTTCGCCGCCACCAGCATGCGGGCCGCCTCCCTGACCCGTTCGTCGCCAAAGAGACGGGACTCCGATTCGGGAGCGCAGAGCCTCTGCCGGTCGATTTCCCTTTTCATGAGATCAGTGGGCAGGTTGAGATGGACGGGACCGGACGGGCCGGTCATGGCCAGCCGCACCGCCTTCTGCAGCATGTATTGGGCCCTGGTTTCCGTGATCAGCATGCCGCTGTATTTGGTAAAATGGCGGAAGATCTCGGTGATGTCCATTCCTTCCGTCGCTGACTCCTGGATGGCGCCCTTGCCGAACACCGAGGTCGCCACCTGGCCGGTCATGGCCAGGACGGGAATCTGATCGGCATGGGCCGTGGCCAGGCCGGTGATGAGATTGGAGGCCCCGGGGCCGGCCGTGGAGCAGCACACCCCGAGCCGGCCGGAAACCCGGGCATAACCGTCGGCCATGAAAGCGGCGCCCGCTTCATGCTTGGTCACGATGGGCATGATCCCTTTTTTGTTGTGATAGATGGCCGTGTTCAGGTCCTCGATGGCCCCCCCCGGCACGCCGAAAATATATTTTACGCCGAAATGGCCCAACAGATCGATCAACAGCTCTGCGGTATTCATTCAACTCTCCTGTTCAATGGTTTCCTCCGGAATATGTCCCTTAAAAAGAGTGCTTGCAGAAAGTTGCACAATTCTCTTTTATTATGCACAATTGGAAATAATATCGGCAGGAATGGTGTATTGTTTAAAATTAAAATTTTAGGGCAACGGGAGAAAAAAGTGCGATTTTTTTTCATGCTGCGCATCTATCTGCGCGTTCTTTTTCTTACCTGGCGGGTCTACGGATTCGGCCGGGTTTTTCTGACCTGGCTTTTTGTTGAGCCTCTCCTGCGACTATTTACCGCAGCCACCCTGGGCCTGGATCATCTCTTTTTTCCCGGCTTCCGGGCCATGCGGGTAAAAAACCCGGTTTTTATCATCGGCCACCCCCGCAGCGGCACCACCTTTCTCCACCACCTTCTGACCCGGACCGAAGAGGCAGCCCCCTTTCAGACCTGGCATCTCTTTTTTCCGGCGCTGACGGCCCGCGTTCTCATCAAGCCCCTCGTCAACTTTCTGGTAAGAAAGGGAAAAACCGAGGTAATGCCCGAAGAGACCGGCCACAAGATGGAGATCAACAGGCCTGATGAGGAGGAGATGCTCTTTCTGCATAACTTTGATACCAATTTCATCACCATCGGCATGCTCTCCTTTGATGAACGGGACTATCCGGAACTGCAGTACCATGACCGCCAGCCGCGGGAGGCGCGCCTGCGTTCCATGCGTTTCCTGGACGGCTGCTTCCGACGCCATCTCTACTTTACCGGCAGAAAGCAGATCATTGCCCAGACCCACTTTTCCACCTTCCGTCTGAAAACCATGCTGGAGTTTTATCCGGACGCCAGATTCATCTTCGTGCTGCGTAATCCCCACCAGGTGGTGCCATCCTTTCTGTCGCTGCTCCATAACAGCATCAAGTTCCGCTGGGGCATTGACGCCATCAGCCCGGAACTGCTGCAGCGCTATAACGAACACCGCTTCCAGGGCATGGTGGATCTGTACCGTTATTTTTATGAACTGGATAAAAACAATGAACTGCCCAAAGACCGGGTCATGGTGCTCCCGTATGATCTGTTACGCGACGATCTGGAAACGGCCTTTACCCGGATCGTGGAGTTTTCCGGTCTCCATGTGAACGAGGAGGTGTGGCGCCTGGTGCGGGAGCGGGCCGCGGCACAAAAGACATACCGCCGCCCGCACCAGGTCAAGGAACTGAGTGAATTCGGCCTGAGCCATGACAGAATATCCCGGGAATTTTCCTTTGTTTTTAAAGGGTATGGCGTGGAAGACCGGTGGGAATAACCCGCAAGGAAAGCTTCCTGGTCAGGAGGGAGCAGGGAATGTTGCCCCTTGGACCGAAAAACCGCCATCGATATCAATGGATGCCCCGGTTATCCATTCCGCCTGTTTCGAGACGAGAAACGCTGCAAGGGAGGCGACATCTTCGACTTCCCCGACGCGACCCAGGGGATGCAGTTTTGTAAACATCTCCGTCATCATCTTGACTGTTGCCGCTGACTGACGGGTTGTCATGGAATCAGTGCGCACAAAGCCGGGGTTGATCTGGTTGACCCGGATTCCGTCTCCGGCCCATTCGGAAGCCAGCACCTTGGTTGTCTGATTGAGCGCTCCCTTGAGGATGGTGTAGAGCGGCACGCCGATGGTATGTCTGTTGACCACTGCAGAGCCGATATTCAGCACAATCCCCCGTGCCTCTTTGAGATATGGATACGCAGCAATAGTTATTGCCAACACATTGGTGAGGTTGGCTGTCACCCCTGCCTGGAGTGCGGCATAGTTCATCGTGAACAGGGGCGGGGCAATCGAAGCGCGGCTCAGGGCGTTGTTCACCAGAATATCAATCCTGCCTGAAATTTGCGCTGCCTTTTCTATAAAGGGTGTGATGCCTGTCGCGTCATCTATGTCAAAGATGCAGGGTGTTGCCTGCCCCCCCTTCATGATCAATTCCTCCGCAACCGCTTGAGCCCGCTCGCCTGAACGGCTGGTTACAATGACATGGGCGCCGAGTTGCGCAAGCGCTCCCGCAATGGCTTTTCCTATGCCGGCTGAACTGCCCGTAACTATGGCTGTTTTATCGCTGAGTGTTTCCATCATTGTTTCTTCCCTTGTTCCGGGACATCTCTTGCAGGTTTGCCCTGATAGTCGATGTCTTTACATTGCAGTGGAAAGAAAGATTCCGGCGGCTGGTCCGCAGCCTCCGCATAGCACGCCAGGACCCCGGAACTGACCGCGAGGCTGCAGAACCGGTAGATTTCCAGCGGTGTATAGCCTTGATCGCAGAGAAAGGCCGTGAGATATCCCGCCAAGTTGATTGTTTCTCCAAACCGACCCCGCAAATAGCCATCGATCTCCAGGGCAAGTCTGACATGCTCTCCTTCCGCAAAGCCGAGTTCCAGGGAAACACGCTGCATGGCAGCTACCCGTTCATCGCCGTTGGCGACCGGTCTGGCATAACCGACGATGACCGGTTTTGACGCCGGATTGCGTTGGTGGGCGCGGATGATTGCCTCGACACTTGCCCCCCGCTGCCGTTTGTTAAGTGCT
>JACQYM010000105.1 GCA_016208225.1 Deltaproteobacteria bacterium
CGCCGAGTCAAGCAGCGCAACTCCCGGGCGCCTGAGGTGTCTATACTGATGGACATCCAGGAGGAACCGCCCATGCGTCGAACCCTCGCCGCCGCCGTCGTCGTCGCGCTGTCCTTGTCTTTCGCCGCGGACGCTTTCGCGCAGCGAGGACCGGGCGGGGGAGGCCGCGGGCCCGGTCGCGGACCCGGCCGCGGGCCGGGAGGCGGCGGTCGCGGAGACGGCCGCAACCCCAACAAGGACGCGGACGGCATCGCCTGGTACGCGAACCTCGGCGACGCCTACGGTGCCGCCCAGTCGGGCAAGTTCATCCTGCTCTATGTCTATCCCGTGACGGAGACGGCCACGCCCGCCGCGTTCCGCCAGCAGGAGTTCGCGGACGCGTCCATCGGGAACTGGGCGTTCGCCAAGCGGCCTTTCGAGAAGGAGGACCCGGAACTCAAGGAGCTCAAGGTCACCGGAGCTCCGATGCTCCTGGGCCTCGATTATCAGTATGCCCTCCTTGCTGATGCGGGAGCCGGCCAGCTGGCCCAACCTCTTTTTCACCTCCGCCGTAAGTGACGGCGAGTTTTCCACGTCAAAACGCAGCTGGACCGCGGTGGCGGAGCGGTTCACATGCTGGCCGCCGGGGCCGGAGGCGCGGATAAAGGCAAAACGGATTTCCCGTAACGGGATGTGGATGGCACGGGTGACAAAAAGCGTCTGGTCGCTTCTCTGCGGTTGTTCCGGCGGTACGCCATGCTTGTCGGAAGGCTCCATGTCAGCAATAATAACGGCCCTTCAGGGGGCAGGCGTCGAGTTCCGGGCACTTATCGCACACGGCATAGCGCACCTGGTCCCCGGCACCCCACAAGCCTTCGGCGGTTAATCTGCATTTGCGGGTGCATTCATTACAGGAGACCGGTTCCCCGTCGCGGATCTTCTGCCAGCCGGCCTTCTGCAGGGACTCCGCCGACTGCAGATTACAGCTGCCGCAGAGATGATAAAACAATGTTCCGCTCTCTGTTTTCCGTTTCCATGTCGGCAATGGGCGCCCCCCTTATCGGTTTGTCAGAAGAATCATGGCACGCTAAGATGATGAAATCGTAAAAACAAAGAGCAACCACAGAGAGCACAGAGCCCACAGAGATAACTGCCTTCCTGATTAGCGTCAATCTTCCGCAAGCTGTCACCCCGGCATGCTTTTAGCCGGGGTCCAGTAAAGATGACAGGATGGATTCCGGCTAACGACATCCCCGTCAAGCGAGGACTAAACAGAGTGCCGGAATGACGAATAATTTTACTGCGGAAGATTGACGCTAATCAGCACTGCCTTTAATTAAAAATTTTTCTCCGTGGTGAAAACAGATTTTTTACGAATTCATCGGAAATAGCAGCCTTTCTTATCTTGTACCGGGGATCGCGCTGAAAATCAACAGCAACCCGAGGAACAGGAGCCGCCGCAGCTCCCCTGGGCTTTCGGCAGGGGGTTGACGGATTGCACCGAAAAGCCGCCTCCCCCTCCGCAGCCGCAGCCCGAGCCTTTCGGCTCGACGAAATCGACGGTGACCCCGCCAAGTTGCGCCAGCAGGACTTTGTCGATGATGAGTTCTACCTCGTCTTGGAGGATCGAAGTGTCGCCGGCCTTTTTCTCATCCAGCGACAGCACCAGGGACTGGCCGCTGCAGCTGCTGGTAACCATCACCCGCACCGCGGAAGTGATCTTGTTCTGGGCAAGGTATTCCTTCAGTTTGTCGTTTGCCGTTTGCGTCATTTCGAGCATTGTTTGTGCCTCCTTTGTGAAGGGGATTATAGGGGTTAAGGGGTTAAGGGGTTAAGCAATTTAGGGGGTCAGGGAATTTTGTCGTTTACAGGTTATCCATCCCGATTATTTCGTCCAGGGCCTTTTCGCACTTGGCCTGCACCAATTGAGCGATGGTTTGCCGGGAAAAATCACCGGCCTTGAACATGTCGCGCGCGGCGTTGATCAGGCCGGTGCGGATTTTCCGCTCTCTTGCCGCCTCGGCCGCCTGATTAAGCCTCAGGCGCAGGCTCTCGGCCGGGATTTTCTCAGGCAGGCCAAGGGGGCCGAGCCGCTCTACCCGTTCCGTGAAGGCGGTGATGATTTTGACGAAGTTCGGGCCTTCCGCCGCCGAGGCCCAGTCAATGAGAAAACGTTCCCGGCTGACGCCGACTCGCGCCAGCATTTCATGGACCAGGGCGGCGCTGACCAGGGCATGGTAATTGCCGTCCTGGTAATGACATTCACCGGGATGGCAGCCGCCGACAAAGACCCCGTCGGCGCCGCCGGCCAAGGCCTCCAGCGGGAAAGACGGATCAAGCCGGCCGGTGCACATGATGCGGATGACCCGCAGATTGGGGGGGTATTGATAGCGGCCCACCCCGGCCGAATCAGCCGCCGTGTAGCAGCACCAGTTGCAGAGAAAGCCCAGTATTTTCGGATGATAGTGTTCGCTTGTCATATTATTCTCCTTTTCCGGCAAAGGCATGAATCTGGGAACGGATGCCTGCCAGGGTAAAACGGCCCATGTCGATGGCCATGGTCGGACAGCGGGCCGCGCACACGCCGCAGCCCTTGCAGGACGCCGTCAGGGTGCGGGCCTTGCGCAGCTTGCCTTCCTTATAAATGTCAATTGCCTTGTAGGGGCAGAATGCCTGGCAGGCGCCGCAGCCGATGCAGAGTTCCGGGTCAACCTGGGAAACAATGGGCTCCGGCACGATGCTGCCCCTGGCCAGGGGCTGGCAGGCGCGGCCTGCCGCCGCCTGGGCCTGGGCAATGGTCTCATCCATGGTTTTCGGGGCGTGGGCCAGGCCGCAGACATAGACACCGTCCACCGGCAGGTCCACCGGCCGCAGCTTGACGTGGGCCTCCAGGAAAAAATTTTCCGCAGTGACCGGCACTTTCAGCATCCTGGCCAGGGCGGACGGGTCTTCCGGGACAATGCCCACCGACAGCACCAGCAGATCGGCGGCCAGTTCCACCTCTTCGCCCAGCAGGGGATCATGGGCCTTGACATGAATCCGGCTGTTTTTTGCCGTATCCTTGCCGGCGGCCGGCGGATTGTCCGGGGTGTAGCGGATAAAGAGCACCCCCTGCTCCCGGGCCTGGCGATAGAGGTCTTCCTGAAAGCCGTAGGCGCGCATGTCGCGGTAAAAGATGGTGATGGCGAGATCCGGCTGGACGGCCTTGAGGCGCAGGGCGTTTTTCAGGGCCTGACCGCAGCAGACCCGGCTGCAGTACGCCAGATCTTCCCCGCGGGAGCCGACACACTGGATCATGACCACCTGTCTGGTCCCTTTGGCCAGGGGCCGGGACGAGGCCAGGCGCTTTTCCAGCTCAAGCTGGGTCAGGACCCGGTCGGACTGGCCGTAAAGGTACTGACGCGGCTGGTATGGCCGGCCGCCGGTGGCCTGGATGATGATGCCGTGGTTCACCACTTCGCTGCCGTGACCCGTGTCAATGGCGGAGGTAAAGTTGCCCACATAGCCCGAGGTGCTGGCCACCGCTGCATTGGTATATGTGGTGATGCGCGGATGCCTGCGCACCTTCTGCACCAGCTCGGCGATCAGCTCCCGTGGGTTGTGGCCGGAACGGTCTGCCGTGAGCAGCAGGCTGCGGCCGCCCAGCTCTTTCTCTTTTTCCACCAGGGTGCAGGCAAAGCCCTGCTCCGCCACGCTAAGCGCCGCGGTGAGGCCGGCGAGTCCCCCGCCTACCACCAGGGCCGAGGGGGTCACCGGCAACTGCTGTTCGGCAAGCGGCACCAGATGGGCGGCTTTGGCCACGGCCATGCGCACCAGGTCGCGGGCCTTAGCTGTGGCCTCCTCAGGTTCATGCATGTGGACCCAGGAGCATTGGTCGCGGATGTTGGCCATCTCGAACAGGGAGCGGTTGAGCCCAGCCTCCCGCAGGGTGGCCTGAAACAGGGGCTCATGGGTGCGGGGTGTGCAGGCCGAGACCACCACCCGGTTTAAACGATGCTCCCTGATAATGTCCGTGAGATGCTGCTGGGTATCCTGGGAGCAGGAATAGAGATTGTCAGTGGCGTAGACCACATTGGGCAGGGTGCGGGCGTAGTCGCGCACCTGGCGCACATCGACTACTCCCGCGATATTGATGCCGCAGTGACAGACGAAAACGCCGATGCGCGGTTCCTCTCCGGCAACATCTTTTTCCGCCGGATACTCGGCATGGACGATTTCCGTTCCTCGTGCACCGGCAAGTATGCCTGAGCAGAGGGCGGCGGCCCCGCTGGCCTGGGTAACGCTGTCCGGGATGTCTTTCGGTCCCTGGAAGGCGCCGATGACATAGATGCCGGGCTTTGAGGTCGCCAGGGGGGCATGAAGAGCGGTGGCGGCAAACTGATAGTCGTTGAGATCAATGCCGGTGGCCTGGGCGATCATCGCGGCGTCATCCGGTGATTCCAGCCCCTGGGACAAGACCACCATATCGAAATGTTCATAATGGTGCCGGCCGTCGTCCGTGACGTAGGTGAGCAGGAGGCGGCCGCCGAAAACGTCTTCCACCCGGGGCGGCCGGGCGTAGACCACGCGGAAGTTGTTTTCCGCAATCGCCCGCTCCCGCGCCGCGTCAAAACCCTTGCCGTGGGTGCGCACATCCATGTAGAACAGGGTAATTTCCGCCTCCGGATCATGCTCCCTGGCAAGCGTTGCCTGCTTGATGGCATACATGCAGCAGACCGATGAACAGTAGTCGTTGCCGCAGGTGCGGTCCCTGGATCCGATGCATTGCAGGAAGGCGATTTTTTTCGGATGCTTTTCATCGGAAGGCCGAACGATGGCGCCATTGGTCGGGCCGCTGGCGCACATCAGCCGTTCATGTTCAAAGGCGGTGAGGACATCATTGAATTTCCCCCAGCCATAGCGCTGCAGCACCTCGTCCTTGACCCGGCCGAATCCCGGGGCCAGCACCACGGCGCCGACTTGCAGCTCCACCACTTTCTCCTGCTGGTCAAAGCGGATAGCCCCGGCCCGGCAGGCCACGGCGCACAGACCGCAGGTATCATAATTGAGACGCAGGCAGGCCTTGGGGTCGATGTGGTAACTGGTGGGCACCGCCTGGGAGTAATCGATGTGGGCGGCATGGGTGCTGGAGAGCCTTTCATTATAGTCGTCGCTGATCTGCTTCAGGCAGTAGAGGGTGCACTGGCCGCAGCCGGTGCAGACCTCCTCGTCAATATAGCGGGGCCGTTTTTTGATGGTGGCGGTGAAATTGCCGGGGCTGCCTGTCACTTTAAGCAGATCGGCATTGGTCAGGATGTCGATGTTCGGGTTGCGGCCCGCCTCCACCAGCTTGGGGGCCAGGATGCACAGCGAACAGTCATTGGTGGGAAAGGTTTTGTCCAGCCGGGCCATGACCCCGCCGATGGCGGCGGATTTCTCCGCCAGATAAACCTTGAGGCCGAGCTCGGTCATGTCGAGTGCGGCCTGTACGCCGGCCACGCCGCCGCCCAGAACCAGCACGGCACCCGTGGTCTTCCCGGCCGGGAAAGAGGAAGAAGATGAAACCATGGAAAATCTCCTTTCATGCACCGCCAGAGGTGCATTGTTACGCTAACCGACGACGGAACCAGTCTCGCCGGGCCTCACGCTGAAAGGATCTTGTGGGAAAAACAGGGGAGGAAGGGACGGAACGTCGTCTATTCTTGCAGTCCGGACCGGACTGCCAGGACAGTGTCGTGATCTGCTCAAATATGGTTGGGTAACTGATACAACATAAGAGCAACTCCTGATAAATGGTTGAGGCTTGCGCCGAATGAGAGTAGATAACCAAAAAATACCGAAAGATCTAATTGTTATTTCCTATTTAAAAAGAGGATTGATAGGCAGCGGCTGGTTTTGCTAGCGCACCCTTGGGGTCACTCCGGGGCCATTACGTCCTTCCGGGCAAGCGAAAATCCTTTTCTCCATACTGGCGAATATGTTATGACACAATCAAGTTCTGTCAGGTTATTTTCCGGTCGTAAACCTTCGAAAGGTTCAATTTGTTGCCTCCAGCCTGAAAACAAGCAATTTTTCATTTATGAATATCAGGAGCTTTGGCTATGGACAAACACGAATACCGCTTCACCGTAATCATCGAATCCTGCGAAGAAGGCGGATACTTTGCCATGTGTCCGGCCTTTCCGGGCTGCCATGTTGAGGGAGACACATATGAGGAGACGCTCCGGGAGATGAAGGCCGCCATAAACGCCTTTATCGAAGACTACCGGGCCGAAGGGGAGCCGATCCCGGATGATGAGGTGACGATAACCAGCCTCAGGGTCGCGGTATGAGTCCGCGTTTTCCGGCCGTTACCTCCGATGAGGTGATCACGGTCATTCAGAAGCTTGGCTTCCTCTTCAAACGGCAATCGGGAACAAGCCATGCGATTTATTTCCGCGAGTCGGATAAGAGAAGAACGACTATTCCGGTTCATAAGGGCCGGATCATAAAAAAGAAAACCCTCAAGGCGATTCTTGTCGATTGCGCTCTCACGGTCGATCAATTCAACGAGCTGCGAAACTCCTGAAATACCTCTCTCTTGCAGAGAAGTCCTCCTTTATATCCGTTATTGCTGCCGCCACATAGGAGCTTTGTTAAAAAACCTTGCACTTATTTTTTTTGCATGTATATTTTTTGCCTTCCTTTTTTTACGTTTCCTGTCGTTTCTGTATTTGACTGAATCTGCGATGGTTCTGCCTATTGCCCTGGCCGGGTGGCGGCGGCAGGCGCCTTCCCGAAAAATTCAGGCGGCCAGGGCCAGGTTGGATCTTTACAGAGGGGTGGATAATATGGACACTTTGCTGCACGGAACAAAAAATCCGTATTACCCAGGCCTTCCTGCCACAAGTCCGCAGCCCGGCAGGGTAAACATCATCGGCGCGGGTTTTGACGGCACCGCTTGTTTTCGCAAGGGCGCGCGTTTCGGTCCGGCCGCCATCCGCCGGGTGGCGGAGGATCTCGAAACCTATTCCCCCTATCTTGACCTGGACCTGACCGAGGTTGGCCCGTTTTACGATCTGGGCGATCTGCCCTTCGGCGCCAGCGGCGACGGCGAAGCTGACTGGCTGGCGGCCGATGAGGCTTTCGCGGTTTTGACCGATTCCCTTGATCTGGCCGGGCAGGGGGTAAAATTCCTGGCCCTGGGCGGGGAGCATTCCATCTCCTATTTTTTCGTCACAAAATACCTGCGGGATTTTCCCGACCTGCTCCTGCTCCATCTTGATGCCCACGCCGACCTGCGGGACGGCTACCTGGGGCACCATTACTCCCATGCCGCAATCATCAGAAGGTGTCTCGACCATTTCGGCCCGGGCCATCGGCTGGCCCAGTTCGGCATTCGTTCCGGCACCAGGGAGGAATTCACCTGGATGCGGGAGAACGGCACCCGGTATGACAGTCTGGCCGAATTCTCCCTCTTCGTCGAGGCGCTGCCGCCGGACCGGCCGGTCTATCTGACCCTGGATCTTGATTTTTTCGATCCGGCGTTTCTGCCCGGCACCGGCACCCCGGAGGCGGGCGGCGAGGATTTTCTTACTTTTATAAAAATCGTTAAACTGTTACAAACAAAAAAACTGGTCGGCGCTGACGTCGTGGAATTGGCGCCTGCCATTGATCCTACCGGGAACAGCGAGGTTTTCGCTGCCAAGGTGGTCAGGGAACTCATTCTTGCTCTGCACGGGGAGGGTACTGGTCATGTCGGATAAGCGAAAAATGGCGATTAATGCCAACAGTGAACTGTATAACGTTGAACGGTGGGGCAACGGTTATTTTGCCGTCAACGAAAAAGGCCATCTCTGCGTGCTGCCGGAAAAGCGGGAAGACGGCCCGACCATCGACATCCTGGAGGTCATCGAAGAGATCAGAAGCCAGGATATCCCCTTTCCCACGGTTATCCGCTTTCATGATATTCTGCGCTCCCAGGTGCGGCTGCTGAACCAGACCTTCCGGGAGGCCATGGAGGAAAGCGGCTACAAGGGGCGATTTGTCGGCGTCTATCCCATCAAGGTGAACCAGACCAGGGAGGTGGTGGAGGAGATCATCGAGGCCGGCGAACCCTTTGACTACGGGCTGGAAGCCGGGTCCAAATCGGAACTGCTGGCCGCCCTGTCGCTCAACGAGAACCGAAACTCCCTCACCGTGTTAAACGGTTACAAGGACGAGGAATATATCCGGCTGGCCTTTCTGGGCCGCAAGATAGAGCGCAAGATCGTGATCGTGGTGGAGAATTTCTCCGAATTCGCCATCATCATCCGGCTCGCCGAGGAGATGAATGTGGTGCCACTCATCGGCATCCGGGCCAAACTTTCGGTGCAGGGTGCAGGCCGCTGGGCCGGTTCCAGCGGCGACCGGGCCAAGTTCGGGCTGACCTGCAGCGAAATCCTGAACGGCATCACCCTGCTCAAACGGCACGGCCTGGCGGACAGCCTGAAACTGCTCCACTTCCATGTGGGCAGCCAGATTCCGGACATCAGGATCCTGAAGGAGGCGGTGAGTGAAGCAGGCCGCATCTATGCCGATCTGGTGCTGTCCGGCCTGAATATCGAATATTTCGACGTGGGCGGCGGCCTGGGCGTGGACTACGACGGCTCCCGCTCCTCCTCCAATTCCTCCAGAAACTACACCCTGCAGGAGTATGCCGCGGACATCGTTGCCGTGCTGCAGCAGATCTGCGACCAGGCCAATATCCATCATCCGCATATTGTCAGCGAAAGCGGCCGCTATGTAACGGCCCATCACTCCTGCGTTATCACCAATGTCGTGGATATCATCCACCAGACCACCAATTCCTTCAACACGGAAAAGACGTCCGGCGAGCATATCCTGGTCAGCAACATGCGGGAATCGGCCCGGGATCTGACCATGGAGAATTACCAGGAAATCTATAACGATGTGCAGCAGAGCAAGCTTGATTGCATCCAGGCCTTCAAACTGGGCGTGATTTCCCTGGAGGAGCGGGCCAAAATCGAAACCCTGTACTGGAAGATCATCGGCCAGATCCGCGATATCATGAAGCGCGCCGATTTCGTGCCCAAGGAACTGCAGCAGATCGACGAACTGCGGGCCAGCCAGTATCTGTGCAATTTTTCCGTCTTCCAGTCCGCGGCGGACACCTGGGCCATTCATCAGCTCCTGCCGATCATGCCGGTGAACCGCCTGGATGAGCGGCCCACGGAACGCTGTTCCATTGCCGACATCACCTGCGATTCCGACGGCAAGATCGACCGCTTCATCGCCAAAAACGGCTATGCCCAGAGCCTGCTGCTCCATGCCCTGAGAAAGGGCGAGGAATACTATATCGGTCTGTTTCTCACCGGCGCCTACCAGGACGTGATGGGCGACATGCACAATCTCTTCGGCAGACTGAACGAGGTGCATATCTACTGTGATGACGACGACCCGTCCGATTTCTACATCGAAGAGGTGATCAAGGGCGCTTCGGCCCAGCATGTGCTGTCCACCATGCAGTACAGCCCGGAGATCATGGCCCGCACCATTAAAAGAAAGATCGACCGGCAGGTGCACCGGGGCAAGATCCAGCCCAGGGAAGGGGTCAAGCTCATCGATTTTTACGAGAGCTGCCTGGAAGGGTATACGTATCTGAAGTTTTAGGGGCAGGAGCCAGGAGTCGGAAGACAGGAGTGAGGAGTGAGGAGATGTAGGGGCAGGCCTTGTGCCTGCCCTTGAACGCTTGAGCGTTTAAACGCTTGAACGTTGGAACGCTTACACGGTTCAGTTCAAAGGAGTTTGCCATGTCACGAGTACTGATCATAGGGGCCGGCGGGGTCGGTTCGGTTGTTGTTCATAAGTGCTGCCAGGTGCCGGAGGTGTTCTCCGACATCATGCTGGCTTCGCGCACCAAGGCAAAATGCGATGCCATCGCCGCCGCGCTGCCCCAGCCGATCAAAACGGCCAGGGTGGACGCGGACAACGTGGAGGAGCTTGTCGCCCTGATGCGGGAGTTCAAGCCCGAGCTGTGCATCAATGTCGCCCTGCCCTACCAGGATCTGACCATCATGGATGCCTGCCTGGCGTGCGGGGTGCATTATGTGGACACGGCCAACTACGAGCCGCGCGACGAGGCCAAGTTCGAATACAAATGGCAGTGGGCCTATCAGGACAAGTTCAAACAGGCCGGGCTGATGGCGCTGCTCGGCTCGGGTTTTGATCCGGGCGTGACCAATGTCTTCACCGCCTGGGCCGCCAAGCATCATTTCGACGAGATCCATGAACTGGACATCATCGACTGCAATGCCGGCGACCATGGCCAGCCCTTTGCCACCAATTTCAATCCGGAGATCAATATCCGCGAGGTGACGGCCCCGGCCCGCCACTGGGAAGCGGGCGGATGGATCGAGACCCCGGCCCTGTCCACCGCCGAGGAGTTCGACTTTCCGGAGGGCATCGGCCCCAGAAAAATCTACCTGATGTACCATGAAGAGCTGGAATCCCTGACCAGGAATTTTTCCGGCCTCAAAAAGGCCCGCTTCTGGATGACCTTTTCCGACAACTACCTCAAGCACCTCGAAGTCCTTCAGAACGTGGGCATGACCCGCATCGACCCCGTAAACTACCAGGGCCGGGATATCGTCCCCTTGCAGTTCC
>JACQYM010000382.1 GCA_016208225.1 Deltaproteobacteria bacterium
AAGCCCCGCGACCATGGCCAGAACTGCGGCAACCTCCTGGCGGAGAGTCGGATGGTAAGGTGCGTTTGTTGCGGCTTTTCCCATATCAATAAGGTCGGAACGGTTGACGCATCAGGCGCACTCGTCCTGCCCCGTTCTCTGGTCTCCTTCCTTCCGGACCGTGCGGCAGATCGAGTCAAGTATCCCATTGATGAACGGTGCGGCATCATCCGTGCTGAAACGTTTGGCAATCTCGATTGCCTCGTTCAGGATAACGGAGGAGGGCACTTCAGGCATATGCGCCAGTTCAAAAGCGGCGATGCGGAGGATATTGCGGTCAATAACCGCCATGCGGCTCAAACGCCAGTTTTTGGCATGCACCTCGATCATGATGTTCAAGGCATCGGAGTGCAGCCGGATGCCGCTGATCAGTTCCTGGGCATAGGGAATCGCCTTTTTGTTCACATCAAAATGGGCGGTCATGGCGGCAATGTCGGCCTCGACATTGCCGCTCTGGTCGATCTGATAGAGACACTGCAGGGCAAGTTCCCTTGATTTGCGACGAATGCTCATGGAAGATTGATCAGCAGGTTCACCATTTCAATGGCCGCGGCGGCACATTCGGAGCCTTTGTTGCCCGCTTTGGAGCCGGCCCTTTCGATGGCCTGTTCAATGGTATCCGTGGTAAGCACCCCGAAAATGATGGGTATTTCGCTTTCCATGCCGGCCTGGGCAATGCCCTTGGCCGCCTCATTGGCCACAAAATCAAAATGGGGGGTGGCCCCGCGGATGACGGCGCCCAGACAGATCACGGCATCATAACGCCCGGATTTGGCCATCTTCCGGGCCACCAGCGGGATCTCAAACGCCCCCGGCACCCTGGCAACCTCGATATCATCGTCGCGCACGCCATGCCGCAGCAGCGTGTCGAGCGCTCCTTCCAGCAGACGCTCGGCAATAAATGAGTTAAAACGGGCCAGCACAATGCCGATTTTTTTCCCGTCCGCCTGAAAATTCCCCTCAAAATATTTCGCCATATAAATGCTCCAGATTTCTTAAACCCTGTTGTCAGCCTTCGTCTTCCGAACCATTCAGCTCGAGCAGATGGCCCATTTTGTCCTTTTTACAGCGCAGATATCCCATATTTTCCGGCACGGGATTTGTTTCGATCTTCACCCGGTCAACCACCTCCAGTCCATACCCTTCCAGACCGACAATCTTTTTCGGATTATTGGTCATCAGCCTCATTTTCCGGACCCCGATATCGCGCAGAATCTGGGCGCCGATGCCGTAATCACGCAGGTCGGCCTTAAACCCGAGTTTGAGGTTGGCCTCGACCGTATCGAGCCCCTTGTCCTGCAGGGCGTAGGCCCTGATCTTGTTGGCCAGGCCGATGCCGCGGCCCTCCTGATGCATATAGAGGATCACGCCGCATCCTTCCCGGTCCACCATGCGCATGGATGCCTGCAGCTGGCCGCCGCAATCGCAGCGCATGGAGCCGAACACGTCGCCGGTGAGACATTCGGAGTGCACTCGCACCAGAATCTCTTTTTCCGGGTTGATCTCACCCTTGATCAGGGCCAGATGTTCATAGTCATCCACATCATTGGTATAGACCACGGCCTTGAATTCGCCGCCGTAACGGGTGGGCATTTTTGTTTCCGCCGCCCGATGCACGAGCTTGTCCATTTTCATTCTGTAGGCGACCAGATCGGCGATGGTCGCTATCTTCAGGCCATGGGTTCTGGCAAAAATCTGCAGATCAGGCATCCTGGCCATGGTGCCGTCATCCTTCATGATCTCACAGATGACGCCGGCGGGTGCCAGACCGGCCAGCCGCGCGATATCAACGGACCCTTCGGTCTGCCCGGTGCGCACCAGCACCCCGCCCCTTCTCGCCCGCAGCGGGAAAACATGGCCGGGGCTGACGAGATCTTCCGGCTTGACGTCCGGGGCCACGGCGGCCTGGATGGTGCGGGCCCGGTCGGCCGCGGAGATGCCGGTGGTGACCCCCTGCCGCGCTTCAATGCTGACCGTAAAGGCCGTCTGATACGGAGACTGGTTGTTCTGCACCATCATGGGCAACTTGAGCTTCTCAAGGTGCTCCGGAGTCAGGGTCAGACAGATCAGGCCCCGGCCATGGGTGGCCATGAAATTAATGGACTCCGGGGTCGCCATCTGGGCGGCCATGAACAGGTCCCCTTCATTTTCCCGGTCCTCATCATCAACCAGGATGATCATCTTCCCTGCCCTGATGTCCTCAACCACCTCTTCTATACTGCTTACCGGCATGTCATTCACCTGCTCCGGCCGGGCCGGAGATGAAAAATTGAAATGAAAAAATCAACCACGGAAATCATAGGGGCGGTTCGCGGTGCGCCCATGTTCTCTCAGCGGGTAATTGCCAAAAAAAAAAAAAAAACCCGTGTTCCGCCAGAAAGGCGGGATTAATGCGCGAGGCGGGGGAACCATCCCCCTTTTCCTTGACCTGCAGCAGTTTCTCCACATATTTGCCGATCAGGTCAACTTCGATATTCACCAGATCACCCTGCTTCAATAATCCCAGGGTCGTCACCTGCAGGGTATGGGGGATGATGGCAACGGCAAAGGTCAGGTCATCGCACTGATTTACCGTAAGGCTGATGCCGTTGATCGTAATCGAGCCCTTTTCAATGATATAGCGGCCAAGTCCCTTGGGTACGGCAAATTGAAACCGGACAAAGTCGCCTTCATGCCTTATTTCCGCAACCGACGTGGTGGCGTCAACATGGCCGCTGACCAGATGACCGCCCAGCCGATCGCTCAAGCGCAGGGCCCGCTCCAGATTCATGTTCATGCCCACGGCCATGGCGCCCAAGTTGGTGCGGGACAGGCTTTCCGGCGACACATCAACCTCAAAACGGCGGCCCGCGATCTTTTTGGCGGTAAGACACACCCCGTTGCAGGCAATGGATTCGCCTTCCGCCGGATCGGTCAGGCTGAAATCAGCCTCCACGCCGAAAACCATGCCGCCGCCGGACGGTCTTTTTTCGATGAGTTTTCCCTTGCCCTGGATGATTCCGGTAAACATAAGCAGATTAAATAATCATTTCAGTAAAATTATGGAATAACTCAGGTGTTTGTTCTGTATCGCCAGTCAAACAGCCTAAAAACCTGCACTGAACAACCCCTCGATCAGCACATCATCGTCAAAGCGCCGGATGCGCCGCGTCACGAATCTTTTCCCTTGCCGCACCCCGGCAAGCATGAGGTTGTCCACCACGGGCACGCTATCGCCTCCTAAAAACAGCGGCGCCAGAAAAAAAGCAACCTGATCCACCAGACCGGCCCGCAGAAATGAACCGTGCACCCGGCCCCCCCCTTCCACCAGCAGACTGTTGATCTGCTCCTGCCCCAGGAACCGCAGAATCTGCCGCAGGGCCAGGTGCCCGTTTTCATCCTTTGCAACCCGAATTATTCTTGCCCCTGCCGCCTGCAGAGCGTCTGCCTTTCCGTCATCCGCCTCGGGCGCGCAGAAGATCCAGGTCGGGGCCTCTGATTGCTGGGTAAGCATCCTGGCCTGGACGGGCAGGCGCAGTGTACTGTCCAGCACAATCCGGACAGGGTCTCTGCCCCGTTTTCCCTGCAGCCGCGTGGTGAGTGACGGATCATCGGCCAGGGCCGTGCCCGCGCCGATTAAAATGGCGTCAACCCGATCGCGGATGCGGTGCACCTCGGCTCTTGACTTCTCGCCGGTGATCCAGCCGCTTTGGCCGCCCGGAGCGGCAATGCGTCCGTCAAGGCTGCAGCCGGCCTTCATGATCACCCATGGCAGGCCGGTGGTGCTGTGCTTGATAAACGGATAATTCAGCTCCCGGCAGGCATCGCCCAGCACATCAACCGTCACCGCCAGGCCGTTTTGCCGCAGCAGATCGGAGCCTGCGCCGCTGACATGGGGATTGGGGTCAATCATGCCGACCACCACCCGGCTGATGCCGGCGGCCAGAATGGCCCGGGTGCAGGGCGGGGTGCGGCCCGTGTGGTTGCACGGCTCAAGGGTGACGTACAGGGTGGCCCCCCGGGCATTGTCCCCGGCCTCGCGCAGGGCATGAACCTCGGCATGGGGGGTGCCCGCCTTCCGGTGATACCCCCTGGCGATAACCTTGCCGTCTTTTACGATCACGGCCCCGACGGCGGGATTGGGCGATGTGCGGCCCAGCCCCTTGCGCGCCTCGAGCAGCGCCATTCTCATGAAAAGGACGTCAGGATCCGTCATGGGTTGTTTCATTTTCCCGACCGCCCAGCAACCCCTTCAACTCCTCCATGAACTCGTTCAAGTCCTTGAACTGCCGGTATACCGAGGCAAACCGGACATACGCGACCTCATCGATGACCCGCAGGGCATCCATGACCCGGGCCCCGACAATACGGACCGGGATCTCCCGTTCCCCCATGTCCTGCAGCTCTCTTTCCAGGTTGTCGACGAATTCCTCGATCTGGGTCATGCTGACCGGCCTTTTTTCACACGCCTTTTTCAGGCCTGCCACCACCTTTGACCGGTCCCATGCCTCGCGGCGGTCATCTTTTTTAATCAGCATGGGCATGGTTACTTCCAGCCGTTCATAGGTGGTGAAGCGCCGGGCGCATGAGTCGCACAAGCGGCGACGGCGGGTAATGGTATAGTCTTTATTGAGGCGGGAATCAACCACCTTGTTTTCAAGGTGGCCGCAGTAGGGACATTTCATATTTCTGCCTGCTACAACTTTCTCAGAAGGAGCTGATTTCAGGTTTACCGTTTACGGTTTACAGTTGCCGGTTTACGGAAACGAGCGTCAAACTTTTGATATTGGGAGGACCGTAAACCGTAAACCGGCAACTGTAAACCCTTCGAAATCCCGGTGGTCGAGACGGCTGAGTCCGATGGTCATCAGCTTATTTTTTTGCCGTCCTCCGGCGCCTTTTCCATCTGGATCAGGGGAATACCGGCTTCGGCCAGCATGGATTCGGCCAGGCTGTCCGCATAGCCGTCCAGGTAATAGATGGCCTTGACCTGGGCATTGATCAGCATTTTACTGCAGATGGAGCAGGGCATATTCGTACAGTACACCGTGGCATTCTCCACGCTCACCCCGTGCAACGCCGCCTGAATAATGGCATTCTGTTCGGCATGGAGCCCCCGGCACAGCTCATGGCGTTCACCGGACGGGATATGCATCTGTTCGCGCAGGCAGCCGACTTCCAGACAATGGCGGACCTTGGTGGGGGCGCCGTTATAGCCGGTGGCGATGATCCGTTTGTCCCGCACCAGGATCGCCCCGACTTTCCGCCGGCAGCAGGTTGACCGCTGGGCCACCAGTTCCGTAATGGCAAGAAAATATTCCGGCCACGAAGGGCGTTGGAGGGTATCAATCATCATATACTCGTCAAATATTTACGGATGGCTAAGCAATAAATCGTCGGATACAAGGCGCGCAAATTTCGAGGAATGAGGCGTACATAAGTACGCCGCAGTGACGAGATAATGCAGCGCACCGCAGTAGCCCGGCGATTTTTGCGACGCCATCAATCGTCATCACGGGCCAGTTCGGGATAGAGGGGAAATGCATCGCACAGCAGCCGTACCTCAAGCCGGATGGCGGCCAGTTCCTCCTTGCTCTCCCGATGGGTGATGGCCCTGTTGATCCAGTCAGCGATCCTGGCCATTTCAGCCTCTTGCAGACCGCGGGTGGTGACGGCCGGGGTGCCGATCCTGATGCCGCCGGTGACAAAGCGGCTCTGCGTATCAAACGGGATGGCATTTTTATTCACGGTAAGCCCTGCGCTTTCCAGCGCCTCTTCCGCCTGCTTGCCGGTAACCCCCTTATTGTTCAAATCAACCAGCAGCAGATGATTATCCGTGCCGTCGGACACCAGCCGGAAGCCGAATTTCTGCAGATTTTCCGCCAGGGCCTGGGCATTTTTCACCACCTGGGCCTGGTATTTGCGGAAATCATCCCCCATGGCTTCCTTGAAGCTCACCGCCTTGGCGGCAATGACATGCACCAGCGGACCGCCCTGAATGCCGGGGAAGATCTTGCTGTTCAATTTTTTGCCGAACTCTTCTTTAGCCAGAATCAGGCCGCCCCTGGGACCGCGCATGGTCTTATGGGTGGTCGTGGTGACAAAATGGGCGTGCGGCACCGGGGACGGATGCAGCCCGGTGGCCACCAGCCCGGCGATATGGGCCATATCCACCATGAACAGGGCATTAATTTTATCGGCAATCCGCCTGAACCCCTCAAAATCGATGATCCGCGGATAGGCGCTGGCCCCGGCCACGATCATTTTCGGTTTTTCGGCAAGAGCGATCCGCTCAACCTCTTCCATATCAATCCGGCCGGTTTCCTTTTTCAGGCCATAGGAGACGAAGTGATAAAGCTGGCCGGAAAAATTGACGCCGCTGCCGTGGGTCAGATGGCCGCCATGGGCCAGATCCATGCCCAGCACCTTGTCGCCGGGCTGCAGGGAGGCAAAATAGACCGCCATATTGGCCTGACTGCCGGAATGGGGCTGCACATTGGCATATTCGGCGCCAAAGAGTTCCATGGCCCGGGAAATAGCCAGCGATTCAACCTCGTCCGCATATTCGCAGCCGCCGTAATAGCGTTTGCCGGGGTAGCCTTCCGCATATTTGTTGGTAAAAATAGAGCCCTGGGCTTCGAGCACGGCGGTGCTGACAATGTTTTCAGAGGCGATGAGTTCAAGCTGATTGGTCTGGCGCTCGAGTTCATAGCGGATGGCTCGGTAAATGGCCGGATCTGTCTGTTTTAATGATGACATGCTTTGCTCTTTTGGTTCTTTACCTTCCCGTAATGAGGAAATACGGGATGATGCTGGGCGGTGGATGCTGCGGTTACGTTGACGGGTTGACTGGATAATCGGTTCATCGGGGAATGGACGTCGGTCCGGCTAAAACATTTCGATGCGCCGCAGATGCCGTTCCCCGGCAAAGGCCGTGGCAAGCCAGGTGCGGACAATTTCCTCGGCCAGACCAGGCCCGATCACCCTGGCGCCAAGGCACAATACATTGGCATTATTGTGTTCACGGCTCATGCGGGCCGAATACATATCAGTGCACAGGGCGGCCCTGATCTTTTTATTGCGGTTGGCGGCCATCGACATGCCGATGCCGGTGCCGCAGATCAAAATACCGAGGTCGCATGCCTCGTTGGCCACCAGATGGCAGACCGCCTTGGCGTAATGCGGATAGTCCACCGACACCGGCGAGTCTGTGCCCTGATCATACACCTCGTGGCCCAACTCGGCAAGCAGCGGCAGAATGACATCCTTCAGCAGCAGGCCGCCATGATCACAACCAATCGCAATCTTCACATCTCATCCCTCAAAGCGTTTCATGATAATTACGGCATTTGTGCCGCCAAACCCGAAGGAATTTGACATTGCCGCCCGGATTTTTACTTCCCTGGCACTGCCCGGTACATAATCAAGATCACATTCCGCATCAGGATTTTCAAGATTTGCCGTGGGCGGGATGACCCCCTGCTGCAGGGACAGGGCGGTAAAAACAGCTTCAATGCCGCCGGCGCCGCCGAGCATATGACCGGTCATGGACTTAGTAGAACTGACAGCGAGTTTCCGCGCATGTTCCGCAAAAACTTTTTTAATGGCCCGGGTCTCAACCACATCGTTTAACGGCGTTGATGTGCCGTGGGCATTGATATAGTCGATTTCGTCACCGTGCATGCCGGCATCGGCCAGCGCCATCTGCATGCTGCGCACCGCGCCGTCACCGTCCTCGGGCGGGGCGGCCATGTGAAAACCGTCGCCGGACAGACCGTAGCCCGCCATCTCCGCATAGATTTTCGCGCCGCGCGCCTTGGCGTGCTCCAGCTCTTCCAGAATGAGAATGCCGGCACCTTCGGATATGACAAACCCGTCCCGGTCCCGGTCAAAGGGCCGGGATGCCGTGCCGGGAGACTCGTTTCGCCGGGAAAGGGCCTTCATGGCGGTAAATCCGCCCACCGCCAACGGACAGACCACCGACTCGCTGCCGCCGGTTACAGCCGCATCACAGACGCCGGTGCTGATCAGGCGGAAGGCCTCGCCCACCGCATGGGTACCGGCCGCACAGGCGGTGGTTACCGACAGATTCGGCCCCCTGAGCTTCTTCACAATGGAAATCTGGCCGGCTCCCATATTGGGGATGACCATGGGAATGAAAAAGGGGGTGATGCGTTTCGGTCCGCGCTCCAGGCAGATCTGATGGTATTTTTCAATGGTGGGCAGGCCGCCGAGGCCGCAGCCCGTGATCACACCGACCCGCGCCGAATTCTCGTCGGTCACGGGAAAACCTGAATCAGCAAAGGCCATTTCAGCCGCAGCCACGGCATACTGCACAAAAAGATCCAGATGTTTCGCCGTCTTCGGGTCAATGTAATCTTCCGCATTGAAATCCTTGACTTCCGCGGCAATTTTTACCGCATAATCAGTGGTGTCAAAACGGGTGATAAGATCGATGCCGCTTTTGCCGGCACAGAGCCCATTCCATGTCTTTTCAACTCCGGTACCGAGCGGGGTAACAAGACCAACACCGGTAACCACAACTCTTCTAGCCATTCGCAACCTCGAAAGCTTGAAACTTTACCGACCCGCCGATACAGCGGCGCGCACAACACAATCAGGGAGCATGGCCCAGGGCGATTACGAAATCAACTGATCTCATGCTCCGCACCCCAGGAATCAGCGGTCAATTATTTCAAGGAATTAATATGATCGATTGCATGCTGAACCGTTGTAATCTTTTCAGCCACATCATCAGGAATCTCCGTATCAAAAGCCTCTTCCATTGCCATGATCAGTTCGACCAGATCAAGCGAGTCGGCGCCAAGATCATCAACGAAAGAGGCGGCGGGAACTACTTTTGCTTTGTCAACACTGAGCTGCTCAACAATAATATCAATAAGTTTTTCTTCTTTAGACATGTTTTTCTCCTTCTTTTTCCTTACGACCCGTCAAATTGCCGATCGGTCAACTTTCGACTCTTTTTCTCATCCCATGAACATTCCGCCGTTAACATGGATAAACTGGCCGGTAACATAACGGGCTTCCTCAGAAACCAGATAAGCAACGGCAGCAGCCACATCATCAACACTCCCCAGGGAATTCATGGGAATTTCCGCTTTAATCTTATCGGTTACCTCTTCTGACAACTCCCTGGTCATATCCGTCTCGATATAACCGGGAGCAACACCATTGACCGTTACCCCGCGAGATGCAAGTTCCCGGGCCACGGAGCGGGTCAGTCCGACCATACCCGCCTTTGCCGCCGCATAGTTGGCCTGCCCGGCATTGCCGGCAAAACCGATTACCGACGCAATCGATACAATCCGGCCCCAGCGCTGTTTCATCATGGGCCGGCTTACTGCCTTGATACAGTTGAAAGCGCCTTTGAGATTGGTGTCAATCACCTCATCCCAGGCCTCTTCCTTCATCATGGCCACCAGACCGTCACGGGTAATGCCGGCATTGTTGACCAGAATATCGATACGGCCGAAATCCGCCTGTATTTTCTTGACAGCGGCCTGCACCTGTTCAGCATTGGCCACATCAAACTGGTAGGCCGCGGCTGCGCCGCCCGCTTCCTTGATGGCGGCCACCGTCTCCTGCGCAGCATCTGGGCGACTGACATAATTGACCACCACCGCGGCGCCCATCCGGGCCAGGCGCAGGCAGACAGCCTTGCCGATGCCCCGGCTGCCGCCGGTAACGATTGCAATTTTTCCGGTAAGTGTCATAGCTCTTTTCCGCTCCCCTGCCTGCTGCCGCACACTTATGCCGAGCGCGACTGCTTTAATTTTTCGATGAGTTTCGGCAGAATTTCAAAAACATCGCCGACAATGCCATAGGTCGCCACATCAAAAATCGGGGCATCGGGGTCCCGGTTGATGGCCACAATGGTATCGGCGGACTGCATGCCCACCAGATGCTGGATGGCCCCGGAAATGCCGCAGGCAATATAGACTTTGGGACTCACGGTTTTGCCGGTCTGCCCCACCTGGTGCGGATAGGATATCCAGCCGCTGTCAACGGCAGCCCTGGAGGCGGCAACCGCCGCGCCGAGCTGATCGGCCAGTTCGGCAATCAGCAGAAATCCCTTTTCATTTTCCAGGCCGCGGCCGCCGGCAACCACAACATCCGCCTCATTCAGCAGCACCTGATCCCCCTCCTGGGGCACGAAGCTGCGCACCTTGACGCGGGACTGCAGACGCTGCGGCGGGATGGAGCAGGGGATAACCTTGCCCTGCCGGCCGGAATCAGGCGCCATGGCCTTCATGACCAGCGGCCGCACGGTGGCCATCTGCGGACGGGTCCTGGGGCAGGCGATGGTTGCCATGATATTGCCGCCAAAGGCCGGCCTGGTCTGCAGCAGGGCGCCGTCTTCTTCCTGGATGTCCAGTTGGGTGCAGTCAGCGGTAAGCCCAGTTTTCAGGGAGGTCGCCACCCTGGGGATAAAGGAGCGGCCGATGGCCGTGGCTCCGGCCAGGATCACTTCCGGCTTAAAACGCCGGGCCAGATCTTCCAGGGCGTTGCCGTAAGCCTCATCGGTAAAGGCGGCCAGGGCCTGATCCTCCACGACATAGACCTGATCGGCCCCATGGGCGATAAGCTCTCCCGGGACATCGCCCGCCCTGTCAGTCAGCAGCACGGCGGACAGTGCCACCTTTTTCTGATCAGCCAGCCTGCGGCCGGCGCCGAGCAGCTCAAAGGTTACCGGGGCGACGCGGCCATGGCGGAATTCCGCATATACCCAGATCCCGGACCAGGCGGCCAGCTGCTCACCCTGCCCTTCCTCTTCTTCCCTGCCCTCGACGCGCAACGCCCCGGTTTCACATACATCAACGCAGGCGCCGCACAGCACGCAATTATCGTTGACCTCCGCCACCCCGTCAACCACGTGGATCGCGTCAAAGGAGCAGTTGGCCGCACAGAGTCCGCAGCCGATGCAGGCATCAATATCTATCAGCAACATATCACTAACACCATTCCACCAATTTTTCCGCCAGTTGATTAACCTGCTCCTGCACCGTGCCCTCAATCATGGTCCGTTGCCCCTTGAGCTGCGGGGCAAACACCCGCACCACCCAGGTGGGTGAACCGCCGAGGCCCAGCTGACCGGCATCGGCGTCTATGTCGGCCGCGGTCAGGGTGGTGATGGCCAGATTTTTCGCCCTCACTTTCCCTTTCAGTGAAGGCAGGCGGGGTTCATTGATCTCTTTCACCACGGTAAACAGCGCCGGCAGGTCAACTTCAACCTCGTCGTACCCGTCATCCATCAGTCTTTCCACGATAAAAGTCCTGGCATCGGCCCGGGCAACCCGGCGCACGCAGGTGACATAGGGGATATCCATTCTGACGGCAAGCCCCGGCCCGACCTGGGCGGTATCCCCGTCGATCGCCTGTTTGCCGCAGAGAATCAGGTCGGCGCCGCCGATCTTCCTGATCGCCTGGGACAGGGTATAGGTGGTGGCCAGGGTATCGGCCCCGGCAAAGGCCCGATCAGAGACCAGCACCGCCTCGTCGGCGCCGCAGGAGACGGCCTCGCGCAGCATTTCCCCTGCCTGGGGCGGCCCCATGCTCAGCACGGTCACCGTAGCGCC
>JACQYM010000340.1 GCA_016208225.1 Deltaproteobacteria bacterium
AAAACTGAGCAAAAGGGAACTGACCAAGCTGTTCCGCAAAAAGGCAAAGGAACTCCATCCCGATACCGGCGGCGACCATGAAAAGTTTGTCCGGCTGAAGGAGGCATTCGAAGAGTTACGGCGCAAGCGGTAGGAAAAAAATATCTGTTATATCGCAACACTGAACGGCTCAAGGGACCGTAACGAAATGGTGAGGGATGCAATGGTTATTTGGCAGCAGCGCTGAGGGGCTTTGCAAAAAGCCAGAAATAAGGTAAAAAGCATTTCCGGATAAAAAATTCACCACACTGTGGGAGTCTGGATGCCGCCTCCGGGCAGAGATTGTTACAGCACCCAGCGAAAAAAGCCGTTGTAAAAAAATAACTGCTACATCGCAATGCCGGGAACGGCACTCTTTTCAGTACCCCCTTGAGGGGTATAAGGGGCCGTAACGAAATGGTTAGAGATGTAATGGTTATTTCGTAACGGCCCCTAAATGAAAAAAACGCACGAGGACACTTTATGAAAAAAAAGCCGATCCGTCTGACCGACTGTTGCAAACACTACACCCTTGATCAGGACAAGGTATGCACCCCCACTGAAACGATCAGCCGTTTCAAGGAAAAGTTGGCGGCAGAGCAGCTCGACGTGCTCAAAGAAGTGCGGCGCATTGACAGCGGCCGGCTCGATATCCCGGTCTATTTCAGTGTCTGCGGCAAAGACGCCCTGGAGGTGATCGGCACCAAAAAACAGATGGGCAAGGGCAGCACGCCGGAGCAGTCCCAGGCCAGCGCCTGCATGGAGCTGGGTGAGAGATTCAGTTTTTTCAGTTTCATGAAAAATCCCGACAATTTTATCCATGACACCTATGCCAATCTGAAAAAGTCCGACTACCCCCTGCTGCCCCTGGAAAAGCTGCTGCAATCCGTGCATGACACCAGCACCGACATCGCCACCCTGGAAAGACTGATTGCCGATATCCCCATCCAATGGACCTGGGCGACCAATCTGAACCGCCAGGAGGAAGTCCTGGTCCCCTTCAGCTGGTTTTACGCCATCAACGAATTCAACGGACCCTCCGCCGGCAACACCCTGGAAGAGGCCATCAGCCAGGGACTCTGCGAGGTGGTGGAGCGTCATGTCTCGGCCGTGGTCAGCCACGCCAGACTCCCGGTGCCGGCCATTGACACCCTGTCCATCCAGGACCCCATTGCCCGGGAGCTGATGGCGAAATTCACCAGAAACGGCATCGAGGTATACCTGAACGACTTCACCCTGGACACCGGCATCCCCACCGTGGGGGCCCTGGCCATTGACCGCTCCACCTTCCCGGAGACCAGCGAGATCGTCTACACGGCGGGCACCACCCCTAATGCGGAAAAGGCGGTGATCCGGGCCCTCACCGAAGTGGCCCAGCTGGCCGGCGATTTCAACTCCAGGGCCAATTATGTGGCAAGCGGCCTGCCCAAGCCCCTGGCCATGGAGGAGGTGACCTATCTCACCGCTCCGGGCAGCACCATCACCATCGACCGCATGGCTGACCTGTCCGATAACAATATCCGGGTAGAAATCGAAAACTGCCTGGCCGCCCTGGCAAAAATTAATCTGGAAGCCTATATCATCAATGTCACCCACCCGCGGCTCGCCATCCCGGCCATCTACACCATCATGCCGGGCGCCCACTTCCGGGAGCGGTCCCGCATCAACAACGTCGGGCTCTTTGCCGCCAAACTGGTGGCGGAAAAAAGCCCTGATCCACTGACCTGCCGGCAGGCGCTGCTGGCCATGCAGGAGGTGTTGCCCGAAGCCTATTATCTTGAATTCTATCTGGGCCGCAATCTCATGGAGACTGGGGAAATGGAGGAGGCGCTGCGACACCTGGAGCGGGCCCTCACCCTGCAGCCGGAAGAGGAGGACATTCCCTACATCCACTCTTACATCGGCGACTGCCTGAAGAATCTCGGCCACTTTGCCGAGGCCATCGCCACGGTGCGCCAAGGCCTTGCCCATGATGAAGAGCGGCCCGACATGCACAACATCATGGGGGTCTGTTATTTCAAGCTGCAACAGTACGATAAGGCCATCGCCCATTTCCATCGGGCCGTGGAACTTGCTCCCACCTCGGCCATTGACTACGCCAATCTCGGCGTCAATTACCGGAAAATCGGCAAGAGTCTTGAAGCGGCCCGATATTTTGAACTTGCCCTGTCCATGGACCCGACCATCGAATTCGCCAGGGAACAGCTGGCCGCCTGCCAGGCATAGGCCAGCCGGTCGGCCCGGCGGGCCTGGTTTACGGTTTACGGTTGACGGTTAACTGCCTTCCAAACGGTACAATTCTGCCCACACTTCACCGCTGGGGCAGTTTACAGTTGACAGTTGAGAGTTTACCTTGCAGTGTCACTTCACCGTCAACCGTCAACCGTCTCTTTTTGGGGCAAGGGCCCCGTTGCCGGAGCCCTTTCGGGCCTAATGCACCTTCCGGAACAGCTCTTCCCGGAGTTCCTCGGTCCATGCCTCCCGTTTCACGTCAAACAGAGTCAGGGTCCGCCGATGCATTGACTGGGAAATGCAATATTCCTTCATAAAGGTTTCCACCTCAACATCAGCCAGGGAAAATGCCGTTCTCAGGTCATCTTCCGCTTCCCTGCCCCGGTGCAGTTCCCGCAAGGCAAGACTCCGGGCGACAAATGCCGCCCCGCGTCCGCTGTTCAGCCGGATCGCCTCGTCCAAATCCTCCAGCGCCTTTTCCGCCTCATCATTGTTCAGATAGGCAATGCCGCGCAGGAACAGGGCAGTGTCGTTTTTCTCGTCCAACTCCAGCGCATAGCTGAAATCTTCCTCAGCCGCGGCAAAATCACCATTTTTCAGGTGAGCGAGCCCCAACGGCAGAAAGACCATATGCGGATCAACGCCATGTTCCAGGGCATCACAGAAGTCGCCGATGCTCCGGCTGAACTCTCCCTGGAGAAAATGCTGCTGTCCTCTGACAAATTCGGTATTCGTAATCATGACCTTCACCTCCCGTCATCAGAAAGGAGAAATACACAACGGAAAAAAACCCGTCCCACCTATTAACAATAATCACTAGCATCTTAATTAATAAGTAATCATTCCTGTCATGATTGCAAACTGAACAAGCAGCACCCCCTAAAGGGGAAGCCATTGTCGCGGAAATAAGAACCACGGCATCATTCCGGCATGTTTTTATATGAAAGACCTTGTCTATCTTATTTGCAGGCAGGGACGTAGGAGCGGGCCATGCCCGCGATAGAGACAGCCGCAATGCCGAAGGTCGCGGGCAAGGCCCGCTCCTACGCCGCAAGGCTTTCATGCTTCGTTGTTTCCGCTTGCGGAGATGGCAGGTTGCACCGACGGCATAAGCAGCCGTAACGAAATACGTGAAATGGGGGATTATTTCGTAACGGCTGCTAACGGCTGGGGGTGATGGCCTGGCCGCGGGAGGTGAAGGAAATCCCCTGCTGGGACTGGGTGCCGATCATGATGGTCTCGATGATCGGCAGGTTCACCGCCTGGTCCGCCTGCCATTCCACGATAAAGTTGGCCCCCGAGCCGCCGGCCTTGTCACTTTGCGCCACAACATAGCGCACTGATTCCAGCGGGACGAGCACCAGCGGTTTCTCCAGATATTTTTTCAGCAGCCGGCCCTGGGTTTCATAATAATCCACAACCGTCACCGTCATGTTATGCCGGGGGTCGCAATTTCTGATGCTGAGAGTAACGGTCAATAAAAACGGCAGTTCACGGTCGCCGCTGTAAATATGGGAATAGGCGGGCACATAGACCGTCTGCCCCATTGACAGGGGTATTTCCTCATCCGCCTGCACGACCATGGGCTCAAGCAGGGTGATGACTGCGATAAGAATCACAAATAGGTGCAAACAGTGTCTGTTGTTCATTTTCTCCCTCCGGCGGATCGCGCTGATCCGGTAAAAAAATCATCATTTCATATCTGGTGCGCTTCCCAAGTCCATTCTGTTCGGTCTGCCCGTCCTTGTCAATTACATTATCCGGGGAAATCGATCCTGTCACCCGTTCCCCGGCCCCTGACCGGTTTCTCCTTGACAAAAATGATAATTCCAATAGTAATTGTCAAAAAAATTGTCAGGAACGAAACAGTCAGAGAATTGGGACCAGGAATGATCATTGTCAGACTCGCAGGCGGCATGGCCAACCAGATGTTTCCCTACGCCGCTGCCCGGCGGCTTGCCCACCGGTGGCAGACCGAATTGAAGCTTGACGTCCGGGGCCTTGCCCCTGAGAGGCAGAAAAACCTGCAGTTTCCCCGGCGCTACGCCCTTGATCTCTTCAACATCACCGGGCAGATCGCCACCGACGAGGAGATCGAGCCCTTTGCCGCGGTCCGGCAGAGGCGGGGGCTCGCGGCGTTGAAGGATTTTCTCGGCCTTGCCCCCAAACCGCGCCGCACCTGGTACCGGGAACGTCATTTTCATTTCGATCCCAGGGTCCTTGCCCTGCCGGACAATGTTTATCTTGACGGC
>JACQYM010000341.1 GCA_016208225.1 Deltaproteobacteria bacterium
CAGGAGGTGCTCATCCTGTCCGGCGACCATGTCTACCACATGGATTACCAGGAGCTGATCGATTACCATCGGCAGAAGGACGCCGATCTGACCATCGCCTGCCTGCAGGTGCCCATGGACAAGGCGCACCGTTTCGGGGTGGCGGATATCGATAACGAGGATGGCGAACTGGGCGGCCGGGTCCTGCAGTATAAGGAAAAGCCTGAACGGCCGGAATTCAACTGGGCGTCGCTCACGGTCTTCTGCTTCAAGCCCAAGGTGCTGCTTGAGGTGCTGACGGCCAATGCCCGGGAGGACCAGTCCTTTGAGTTCGGCCGCGATATCATTCCGCGCCTGATGAATGAGCAGCGCAAGGTGTATGGCTTTAAGTTCAAAGGATACTGGGGGTATACCCGCACCATCGAGGAATACTGGCAGACCAATATGGACCTGCTCGGCCCCTCGCCGAAAATCGATATGGAAAAATGGGGTCTGCGCACCAATCTGGATCATCGCAACATCCGCGATTGCCAGCCGCTCAAGGTGGGCAGGGACGCGGTCATCCAGGACTCTCTCGCCTATAACGGCTGCATTGTGGAAGGCACGGTGGAGCGTTCCATTCTCTTTCCCGGCGTCCATGTGAAGAAAGGGGCGGTGGTCAGGGATTCGGTCCTTTTCTTCGATAACGTGGTCGGCCGGGACGCCAGACTGGAAAAGGTGATCAGCGATGTCAACGTCACCGTCGGCAACGAGGTGCGCATCGGCGCGGCCGGCGCTCCCGGCGGCAGGGAGGTGACGGTGGTTGGCTGGAACAATTTTATCCCGGACAAGGCGGTGATCGGCGCCGATTGCACCTTGTACCCGTCCCTGAGCCCTGAAAAGCTGCTGCGGGAAATCAAGGCAGGGGAGGTGGTGCGATGAAAAAGGAAAATACCCTGGTATTGATTCTGGCCGGCGGCGTGGGCAGCCGTTTGAACAACCTGGTGCAGACCAGGGCCAAACCGGCCGTGCCCTTTGGCGGCATTTACCGCATCATCGATTTCAGTATGAGTAATGTGATGAATTCCGGTTTGACCCAGGTCGGCGTGCTGACCCAGTATAAGCCGCTGTCGCTGATGCAGCACCTCGGCACCGGCGAGGCGTGGGATTTCACCGGCCGCAGCCGTGGGGTGAAGATCCTGCCGCCGCGCACCGGGGCAAAGGATTCCGACTGGTACAAGGGCACGGCGGATGCGGTGCGGCAGAACATGGATTTCATCAAGTCCCATCCTTCCAAGGAGATTCTGCTGCTGTCCGGCGATCATATCTATCGCATGGATTTTGATGACATGATCAGCTTTCATCGCCGCAAGAAGGCGGATGTCACCATCGGCATGATGGTGGTGCCGGAAAGCGAGATCCACCAGTTCGGGGCCGGCATCACCAACGAGGAGGGCCGCATCGTCGACTGGGAGGAGAAGCCCAAGGTGGCGCGCACCAATCTTGCCTCCATGGGCATCTATGTGTTTGACACCGAGTATCTGCTGCGCATGCTCACCGAGGACCGGGAGGAGATCGACTTCGGCATGCACCTCATTCCCAGGGCCATTGAGAACGACAATGTCTTTGCCTATCCGTTTCACTGCTACTGGCGGGATGTGGGCACCGTGCAGGCTTACTGGGAATCCAATATGGACATCCTCAGCGAGGACTCCGGTATTTCCCCGGAAAACTGGGGCATCCGGCCTAATATCGAGGCAGGGGTGGCGGATATCGCCGACCGGCCGCCCGCCCGTTTCACCGCCGGCTCCAATGTGAAGAATTCCATGATAGCGGCCGGCTGCGTGATCGAGGGCGAGGTGGTCAATTCCGTGCTCAGTCCGGGGGTGCGGGTGGCGGCAGGCGCTGAGGTGCGCGATTCCATCCTGTTTCACGACTGCCTGATCGAGGCCGGCGCGAAGATTGACCTGGCCATCCTGGACAAAGGGGTGCGGGTGGGGGCCGGGGCCGTCATCGGTTGCGGGGAGGACAAAACCACGGCCAACATCAATTTCCCCAAGCATCTCTATACCGGCATCACCTTGGTGGGCAAGGAGGCTTACGTGCCGGCCGCTGCGGTCATCGGCCGCAACTGCATCATTGCCCCCATGACATGGGAGCAGGATTATTCCGGTCTGGAGATCAAGACCGGCGAGTCGGTGGGGGTGATTGAATTGTAACGGCGTAGGGGCAACCCTTGTGGTTGCCCTGTTGCTGGCACCCTTTGGCCCATGGCTCACCCAGTGATCATGCAACCGCCGGCAGGGCAACCACGAGGGTTGCCCCTACATTCTCCCCCCAGGCATCATCACCGCAAACCGGCAATAAAGGGGCCGACGGCCTCCACACCCTGTTCGGCAACCAGGTTGATGGTCTTGGTGCCGATTACGGCAATGTCGGCCTTGCCGGTGAGATAATCCACATCCTCCTTGCGGCTGATGCCGAAGCCCACGGCGAGCGGCAGGGCAGTGTTTTCCCGGCAGCGGCGCATGTAGGCGTCGAACTCCTCGTCAAAATCGGTCTGCCGGCCGGTCACGCCCTTGCGGGCCGCGCAGTAAATGAAGCCGCGGCTGCAGCCCGACAGTTCCCGCATCCGTTCCGGGGTTGAGGTGGGCGCAAAAATCAGCACCGGTGCAATACCATATTTTTCGCTCAAGGCAAAAAACTCCTCGCCCTCCTCAGGCGGCAGGTCCGGGATGATAAAGCCCTTGATGCCGATCTCCCGCGCCTCCCTGAAAAACTTTTCCACCCCGAATTTAAAAAGAATGTTGTAGTAGGTCATGAAGAGAAAGGGGATGCCGTGTGCCCCGGTGATCTCCCTGGCAAAATCGAGACAGCCGCGCACCGTGATACCCTTCTCGATGGCCTCCTGATTGGCCCGGACAATGACGGGGCCGTCGGCCATGGGCTCGGAAAAGGGGATCTGCATCTCGATGAGGTCCACGCCGTTTTCCACCATCTGCGCGATGACCCGGCGGTTGACGTCAAGCGACGGGTAGCCCAGGACAAGATGGGTCATGAGCAGGATCTTTTTGTCCCCGCGAGCCAGCGCTGTTGTGATCTGACTGCTAAGCTCCATATTCGATTCCTTTCTTTCTGATGAATTCTTTCCAGGACGGATCGTTAAAGGCATGGGCAATGGTGAAGATGTCCTTGTCGCCCCGGCCGGACATGTTGATGATGATCGCCTCGTCCCTGCGCAGTTCGCCCGCCTCCTTGAAGGCCTGCACAAAGGCGTGGGCCGATTCCAGGGCCGGGATGATCCCTTCCTTTTTCATGGTGAGATCAAGCGCCGCCATCACCTCGTCGTCGGTGGCGGCGGCAAAGCGCACCCGCCCCTGGCGCCACAGGTCGGCCAGAATGGGGGAGACGCCGACATAGTCAAGCCCGGCGGCCACCGAATGGGTGTCCATCATCTGGCCGTCGCTGTTCTGCAGAAACATGGTCTTGTAGCCTTGGGCCACGCCGGCCGAACCGTCCCTGGAGGCCAGGCGCGAAGCGTGCATGCCGCTGTCCAGCCCCTTGCCGCCCGCCTCGACGCCCACCAGCTCGACCTTGGGGTCGTCCAGAAATCCCTGGAACACGCCCATGGCGTTGGAGCCGCCGCCGACGCAGGCGTAGACCCGGCTCGGCTGGCCGCCGAACTGGTCGCGGATCTGTTTGGCCGCCTCCCGGCCGATGATCGATTGGAACCAGGCCACCATTTCGGGGAAGGGGTGGGGGCCGCACACCGTGCCCATGACGTAATGGGTGTCATCCATGCGGGTGACCCAGTCGCGGAAGGCCTCGTTGATGGCATCCTTCAGGGTCTTGGAGCCGGAGGTGACCGGCACCACGGTGGCGCCGAGCTTTTCCATCCAGAAGACATTGGGCCGCTGGCGCATCACATCCTCTTCGCCCATGTAAATGGTGCAGGCAAAGCCGAACTTGGCCGCCATGGTGGCGGTGGCCACCCCGTGCTGGCCGGCGCCGGTTTCGGCGATGACCCGGGTCTTGCCCATCCTTTTGACCAGCAGTCCCTGACCCATGACATTGTTGGCCTTGTGGGCGCCGGTGTGGTTGAGGTCTTCCCGTTTGATGAAGATCTGCGCCCCGCCGAAATGGCGGGAAAGGTTTTCCGCATGGGTCAACGGGGTGGGACGGCAGGAGTAGGTACCCATCAGGCTGACATATTCCTGCCAGAAGGCGGGATCGGCTTTCGCCCGGTTAAAGGCGGCGTTGAGGGCACGGAACGTCTCGTACAGCACTTCGGGAATGAAGGCCCCGCCCCATTCACCGTAATATCCTGGTCTGTTCATTGTTTCGTGGTTTCCAGGTAAAAATTCAAGGTTAGGAGGAAAGAATCGTAAAAAAAAGGTACTATACCCGATTGAAAACAAAATCAGTATTCATTTTTGGGCAGGGGAAGCGGCGGCAGGGCTCTTTTCAGCATTGCCTCATGCCGCCTGCTGAGCCTGGAGCACCTCCCATCCGAGACAGGCAAGTTTGATATAGATGGGAATCGGTTTGTGTCCCCCATGATAGTAGACAACGGTACGGCGGGTAATGCCGAGGGCCTTGGCGGCCGCGCTGAGCGAAAGGCCGTTGCGCATCATCCAGGCATTGAACTCCGCCACAGAGAAGGCAGTGCCGGCCTGTTCCTTGCCGAGTCGATAGAGGGTGCCGGCGTCGATGCCGATGTCACCTTCTGCCCACTCTACCCCATGTCCCCATTCCTCGACCACGGCACCGGTAAAGAACATTGGATCTTTCAGCCGTTCGTAGCCCGGCGAGTCAAGATATTCGGATATGTCAACCTTGGTTTTTTTGCCATTACGCCACAAGATTATGAGAAGGTTCGGCGCTTCAGCCGTAACGGAATCTATCCTCTGTTGATTCATGCCGGTTTCCCTCCGTTGAGTTTGTGCCATGCCGCCCAAAGCTGCTGCCGGTTGATCACCGCCCATTGGCGAACCTCGGCAAGTATAATTGCAGGCGGGTTCCCAATAATGACTTCAAGCGTTTCAATGGCGATAGATGCCCGTCCGTCAGGCCACCGTAAATGGAAATGGGGTATGCCATGCTCGCGGCCGAAAACTTCTATCTTCCAGTTGCGGTTATGATGGAGGCGGGTCATATGTAAAGAATATAGGGAATAATATTCCCTATGTCAATGGAAAGAAGATGAGTTGTACGCAGGGGGTGCGGGGAAGCAAGGCCGACTCCCAAGGCGGGAACCGGCCCTTAAGCGAAACTTTGCCGGTTATTAATACTTCACCGGCAGTCCCGCCTCCTTCCAGGCGGTCAGGCCGCCGCTGACATTGTACACTTCCTTGTAGCCGTATTTGACCAGCATCTGTCCGGCGGCAAAGCTTCTGCCGCCCACGGCGCAGATCAGCATGATCGGCGTTTCCTTCGGCAGTTTGAGCTTGTTCTGCATGATGGCCCAGAACGGCACCAGGGTGGAGTTTTCCAGTGCCCCTTCCCGCAGTTCCTGCGGGGTGCGGATGTCCATGATCACCAGGTCGGGACGTTTCTCTATCAATTCCTTGGCATCGGTTACGGAAATTGACCGAAAGGGCGCGGCGGGCGTCTGGGTGAACAGGGAATTCTGCGGAGCCGGGGCCGCGGGGGCGGCCTCTTTTTTTTCATCGGAGCAGCCGCAGATTACCAGGAGGATAAACAGCAGGGGCAGGAAAACAACGCTTGATCGGGAGAAGAAAATATACATGGTGGGTAAGGGTGTCGGATTTAAAATTTTACGGGCTGTTGGATACTACCGCGTTTGCCGTACTGCGGCAAAATTCGGCTCAAATGGGCGTCTACACTGGCTTAATTGCCTCATTTTTCCTTGTCACGGCAGAGTTAGGATCTCGCTCTCTTTTTGGCAACCTGTGAGAAAAAAAGTGCGTTGGGCTACAAAAAACAGGAAAGTTGCTTTTAGCAGAAAGTTTGCCAGGCTTCAAGGAAATAACGCAACTTACCAGCATGGGCCGGATACGTCAGCAAAAAAAATAAAGGGAAACCTTTTCAATGGATTTACAGCATCGATTCAGGATCAACATCCATGATCATGGTCACCTTGGCGGCCCGGAGCTGCGGTCCCGGCTGGCTGGCCAGGTCATCGCACAGGGCATGGAGGCTGCCGCTGTCCGCGCCTTTGAGCAGGAGCTGCCAGCGGTATTTGTCCCTGATCCTGGCC
>JACQYM010000373.1 GCA_016208225.1 Deltaproteobacteria bacterium
AACAATTTTTTCACCACGGAGCCCACGGAGATCACAGAGAAAATATTTTTAATTACAATTAGTTATCTCTGTGAGCTCTGTGCTCTCTGCGGTTAATTTTCAGTTTTTACGATTTCATCATTTTTAACATACCGGCAAACCGGTTGAGAAGGAGATCACATCATGCCAGAAAGAATTTATAACTTCAGCCCCGGCCCGGCCACCCTGCCCCTTGAAGTGCTGCACCAGGCGGCCAAGGATATTGTCAATTACCACGATAAAGGCATCGGCCTCATTGAAATGAGCCACCGCAGCAAGGATTTCATGGCGGTCATCGAGGAGGCGGAAAACCTGATCCGGGACCTGCTGCACATCCCGCAGAACTACAAGGTGCTTTTTCTCCAGGGCGGCGCTTCAACCCAGTTTGCCATGGTGCCCATGAATCTGCTGGGACCGGGCAAAAAAGGCTCCTACCTCAATACCGGGGTGTGGGCCAAGAAGGCGATCAAGGAGGCGAACATCGTGGCCAGTGCCCATGTGGCATACTCCAGCGAAGGGTCAAAATATGACCATGTGCCGGTTGATGGGGATTATAGCGTTGATCCCGAGGCGGAATATCTTTATTTTGTGTCCAACAACACCATATACGGCACCCAGTTTCCCGTCATGCCGAAGTCGGAAAAGATGCTGGTCTGCGACATGAGTTCGGATATCATGTCCCGGCCGTTTGACATCACCCCCTTCGGCCTGGTTTTTGCCGGGGCCCAGAAGAATATCGGCCCGGCCGGCGCCACCCTGGTCATCATCCGGGAGGATCTGCTGGACCGGGTGCCGGAAACGGTGCCGACCATGCTGCGCTACATAACCCACGCGGAAAAGGGATCCATGTTCAACACCCCGCCCTGCTTTGCCATTTACACAATCGGCCTGGTCTGCGGCTGGCTGAAAAAAATCGGCGGCATAGAGGCCATCGAGAAGATCAACCGGGAAAAAGCCGCCATTCTCTATGATGCCATTGACAGTTCCGATTTTTACCGGGGCCATGCCAGAAAGGATTCCCGGTCGCTGATGAACGTCACCTTCAATCTGCCCACCCCCGAGTTGGAAGGCCGCTTTGTCCAGGAAGGGGCGAAACGTGGCCTGGACGGTTTAAAAGGCCATCGCTCCATCGGCGGCATTAGGGCTTCCATCTACAATGCCTTTCCCAAACAGGGGGTCATCGAGCTGGTGGAATTCATGCGGGAATTTGAAAAAAACGCCTGATTCCCGTGAATTACGAAGGCATGATCATCCGGCCTCCCAGTGAGGCCGACTCCATCATCCTGCAGGTTACGGTCGGCTGCTCCCACAATAAATGCACCTTTTGCGGGGCCTACAAGGGGGTCCGTTTCCGATTCAAGGAAACGGAGGTGGTGGACAGGGATATCGATTTTGCCGCCACCTACTGCAGGCGGCAGCAACGGGTTTTTCTGGCGGACGGAGATGCGCTGATTCTGCCGCAGCGTCGTCTGGTCGAGCTGCTCACCCGCATCAGGCAGCAGATTCCCTGGGTGAACAGAATCAATCTTTACGGCAATGCCAAGTCAGTGCTGGCCAAATCGGTAACGGAGCTGAAAGAACTCAAGGAGCTGGGCCTTGACCGGGTTTACATGGGGCTGGAAAGCGGCTCGGACAGAATTCTGCAGCAGATCAGGAAAGGGGTGGATGCAGCCCGGATGATCAGGGCCGGCCATATGGTGAAAGAGGCCGGCCTGTTTCTTTCCCTGACCGTCCTGCTCGGCATCGGCGGGACTCTTCACTCCAGGGAACACGCGGAGGAAACAGGCCGGGTCGTGTCAGCCATGGCTGCCAATCAGATCGCTGTCCTGACCCTCATGCTGCTTGCGAATACCGACCTGTATCATCTTGAAAAAACGAACAGATTCACTCTGCCGAACCAGCAGGAGATGCTGTGGGAATTACGGCTGATGGTGGAAAACATCAGCGTCAGCCGGTCCCAGTTCCAGGCCAATCACGCCTCCAACTATCTGCCCATCAACTGTCGCCTGAACAGGGACAGGGCGATGGTGCTGGCCGCCATCGACCAGGCCCTGGCCGGGGCGAAAAACCTGCGGCCGGAGCATCTGCGCACCCTGTAAAGAAAGCAATTCATCCGGGCAGGACGATTTCAAAGCAGGCCCCCTGCCCCGGATTGTTGATCAGGAGCAGGTCGCCCTTAAATTTGAGCATCAACTGCCGTGAAATGCTTAAACCGAGCCCTGTCCCCTGCCCCGGCGGCTTGGTGGTAAAAAAGGGATCAAAGATATTTTCCTCGGCCAGGGGATCGATACCGCCGCCGTTATCCTCAATGGCAAGACAGACCCTGTCCTTGTCCTTGCGGCAGATACGGATGTTGACCACGGGTTCGAAATTCCCCTCCCGTGATTTTTTTTCCCCCAGGGCATATCTGGAATTTGACAGGAGATTCAGCAGAACCTGTTCGAACTCCGCCTGCACGGCCCGCACCGGAGGGAGGCTCTCATCAATATCAAGATTGATGGTGATGCCATGATGCAAAAACTGCATGCGACAGAGGGACAAAGCGTCTTTCAGCACATCCTGCAGATAAAAACCGCATATCTCCTGGGACGGATGTCCCAGGGTGCGGACATGGTCGATCAGGCGGGAAATGCGGTTGACATTATCAAGAAGAGTCTGCACGTCATGCAGCATCTTTTCCGTGGTCAGGGCTCCGCGCCGGTTGAGAAGCTGCCAGCTCTGTACGGTTATGGAGATCACATTGAGGGGCTGATTGATTTCATGGGCCATTGAGGTGGCCATCTCGCCAAGTGCGGCCATTCTGCCGCTGTGCACTTCAGCGGCCCGGCGGAATTCACTTTCCTTTTTGGCCTGGAGCAGGGTCAGCGCCTTGTTGAGTTCCCTGGTCCGCTCCTCCACCATTCTTTCCAGATGCTCACGGTGCCGTTTTAATTCCAGATGGGTCCGTACCCTGGCCTTGACAATGGCAGCACTTACCGGCTTGACCAGATAGTCAACCGCGCCAAGCGCCAGTCCTTTTGCCTGGTCTTCTTCCTCGGCCCGGGCGGTAACAAAGATGACGGGAATATTATGGAACTTTTCGTCCTGCTTCAGAAGCCTGCATAATTCATAACCGTCCATGAAGGGCATCATGATATCAAGCAGGATGAGATCCGGCGGTTCGGCATGGATGATGTCAAGGGCCTCCGGTCCGTTTGCGGCGGTCAGCACCAGATAATCTTCTTCCAGTTTGTTGGCTAATGTTTTGACGCTTGCAGGAATGTCATCAATAATAAGTATTTTTTCCTTCGGCGACTCCTGAATCACTCGACTACCTCAGATAAGTTATTGAAATAATATTATTTAAAGATTTAATTACAATGTGAAATTTCAACCATGTCATTATGTTACATACATTTTTCTTGTAATCAGCCAGCATGTTCAATATGATCAATCTGAATCATGGCAGATAATAATTTCAATTAATACCTTATCATATTAATATTTCATTAATTTTACATTTTAGGAACTTAGAAATTATAAAAGTACCGTTTATCTGTGTCGTCATGCCAGCACGTTTTTAGCTGGCATCCAGCAGAGGATGTGGATTCCGGCTAAAACAGTGCCGGAATGACGGACGTTTCGAGACTTGATAAATGGTATATCAACAATTACTGAGTCCCTTCGTTCTATTTCCCAGGGTCAGATTGAGAAATTATGATTGAAGATCAATACCGTATCATGGTGGTTGATGATGAACCGGCCATTGCGGAAGGAATCGCCTACACCCTTTCCGTCTTGACGGGGCATCCATCCATGCCGTTCAGCAATGCTTTGCAGGCCCTGGATGCCTTCACAGCCAGACCCTGCAGTCTGGTGCTTACCGATTTGACCATGCCGGGCTTGAACGGCTTCGATCTCCTGACAAAAATAAAGGCCATCCATCCGGTAACAGATTGTATCGTCATCACCGCCCATAAGTCAAAGGATGTTGTCTATACCTCTCATCTTCTTGGGGCGGAAAATATCTTCTACAAACCCCTTAACATCGAGGAGCTGGAAATGGCGGTGAAAGAGTGCCACAGGAAATTCCTGACCTGGCAAGGCCGTTTCCGCGAAGTCTCTTTTATCAACTCATAGCAGCCTGATGATTTCCATCATGTCCTCTTCCCCTCCTTCCCCGGCAATCGATCTCAGGAATTTCACCCGTGACGAGCTGATTGCCTTTGCCAGGGAACGCGGCCTGCCAGCCTTCCGGGGCAGGCAGATATTTTCCTGGTTATACCGTCCCGGTGTTGCCGATTTTTCCGAGATGACCGATCTGCCGAAAGACCTGCGCAGCTCTCTTGCCGCAGAGACCTTTTTCAGCAGGCTGGTGCCGGCTGTGAAAGAGCAGTCAGCCGACGGCACCATCAAGTACGGCTTTCTTCTGCAGGACGGGAAAATGATCGAAACGGTGCTGATTCCCGAGGCAGGCAGAAATACTCTCTGCCTATCCTCTCAGGTGGGATGCGCCATGGAATGCTCGTTCTGCCTCACCGGCACCATGGGATTTTCCAGAAATCTGACCTGTGCGGAGATTGTCAATCAGGTATGCGCGGTTGCCGACGACCTGCGCGCAAGGGAAGCAGGCACTCTCAGCAACCTTGTCTTTATGGGCATGGGCGAGCCTTTGGCAAATTTCACCAATCTCATCAAGGCGCTCGCCATCCTCATGGATGAAACGGGGCTGCACTTTTCAGAACACAGAATCACGGTGTCCACCTGCGGCATCGCCCCGAAAATTATTGAACTCGGACAAAAGACAAAGGTTAATCTCGCCGTCTCTCTCCATGCCGCGGATAATGAAACGCGCGATCGGCTGATGCCGGTCAACGCCCGTTATCCACTGGAGACGCTGCTCGATGCCTGCCGGCAATTTTCCCTGCCCAGGAGAAAAAAGATCACGTTTGAATATATACTTCTCAAAGGCATCAATGATTCGGACCAGGATGCGATAAAGCTTGCCAGACTGCTGCACAACATCCCGGCCAAAATAAACCTGCTGCCCTGCAATGAGACAGCGGCCCTGCCCTATGCCAAACCGGACCGGCAGAGAATTGATGCTTTTCAGCAGATTCTGAAGAAAAAGGGCTTCACGGTTCTCGTACGATCCAGCCGCGGCGCGGATATCTCCGCTGCCTGCGGCCAGCTCGCTGTCAAGTCATCCGCCTGACAGACTCCTCCCAAATGAGTCCGGAGAGGTCTGCTCCTTAGCGCCAATGGCGGTGATGATCTCTGTCGCCCCTATGCCCGCCGCTCCATCTCGACGATCCGTGATGATGTCGCCCTGGTCCGGACATGACGACCACTTCAACCGGCCGGTAATAAGGACGGTAATAAGGAGCAACCACATGCACGGGTGGCGGCGGCATATACACCTCCCGATATACCGTTACGGGCTGCGGGGCCACCACATAGCCGCCGCCATAGCTCGGCCTTGCATAATAGCCGCCATCCATCCCGCTGCCGACAATGGAACCGACCACGCCGCCGATAACGGCACCTACCAGTGTGCCTTCCGTATTGTGGCCGATAGCCTGACCGACTACAGCGCCTCCTGCCGCACCAGTCACGGCACCGACAGCGGCATTGCCTGCTTCGGCTTCTGAGGTTGCGCAGAGAAACATAAGCGAAGCGAAAACGATGAATTTTTTCATGATGATCTCCTTTGATGTCCTCCTGAATTTTTCAGAATTTTTCATTCATCTTGATCCCACAGTAAAACGAAAAATGATGAATAAATAGAGGACATCGGGGCAAACAGGGCTGGACATGACCCGACATCGGGTCGATATGGCTTTTATTTCGAGGAGATAGCGGGGGGACGGGAAGGACGGTCAGTTAGTCCTGAATATGATAGGAGGCCATACTGATATGGCCTCCTTTGCAGCGTGGACAGCGTCCGGGTCGGTTGAAGCGGTGGCGGTCTTTAAACAAAAAACCGCACTGCTGACAGGTATATGGTTTCACCAGCAGTCTTTTCCCCTGGGTTGCCAGGGTCCGACTGATATGCGCGAGATGCTCATACACCTCCTTTTCAGGAATTGACACCAGCTGCGAAATCTCTCTGGCATTGACCTCTTCATCTCGCAAAAGGGCGATTATCTCCTGTCGTATTGTCGCCAAAATCCGCTTACATCCTGATCTTTGCCTCGGTTTTCTGCGGGTTTTTTTCCAGACGCCGGTAGTGGTTGACCGCGGTCTCCGTAAAGCGGGCCACAACATTCGGCAGGTCCGATGAGTTCCAGATGGAAATGAAATCTGCATTACCGGCCAATCCTGCACTGAACGCAAATGCCGGTTGCTGACCAGGATGCAGTGCTATCTCATCATAGTCCGGATCAATTTTTCCGGCAAAAACCTGACGGAGAAGATCCCGTATCGTATAGACATAGAATTTTTTCACATCTTCGGTGGATTCCGCGGAACCGACCTTTCTTCTGTACTCCGGAAGCAATTCATTCTCAATTTTCGTAAACGAAAGTTGCGTTGTCATGCTTGATTCTCCTTTTTGGGTGTTTGCCTGTTTTCATCATCCGCCTCGTATGACAGCCAAGGGCCGCAATTCACCGAGAACATCTAAGATCAATGAACATGCCAGACCCTTGGGGGCATCGGCCATCACTGCGTTATGTTTGAAGCTAAACAGCAGATTGGCCGGATTTTTTTTGCCAGTTGCCGACCGTCTGCATGCCATCTAGCGATAGCCCTTATTCCCTGACAGGCTTAATAAAATAATATAACCGACCGGAGAGGAGGGCAAGAGCATTCGTGCAGAGAGAATTTCATTCTCTCATTCTATGACGCGACCCTCCCTGAAAAGGATAGCATGGATCGCCGGAATATTCTTCGCGTGGGTGGAAAAAAATGACTGTGCCATCCTCATACCGTGCCGGCATAAGAGGGGCCGTAACGAAATGGTTATTTCGGAACAGCCCCTAACGGTCGTCAATCTCTTTTATTCTTTCTAAAATTTCCTGAATTTCTTCCCTCTCATAGTGGGACGAGGAAAGGTCGCGGGCCTTTTTCAGATGGAATATGCTGTTGGGGAAGTTCCCTTCATAATATGCATTCTTGCCCAGGTAGAGATGCGACAGGCCGATATTGCCTTTTTTTGAGGCAATCTGGGCAAGCTGGAAATAGACCCCCGGGTAATCGCCGTTATTCCCCTGCACCTGTTTATAGAGGGCCTCGGCCCTGTCAATATCCCCGGTCTGCTCCAGGGCCCTGGCCAGATAAAAGGTGGAATACCAGCTGCCCGGATCTTTACTCCTCGCCTCTTCCAGATACATCAGGGCGGTTTCCAGTTTTCCCCACTGCAGGTAGACGATGCCCAGATCGGTGAGAAGCACGGACTTGTCAGGATAATACTGCATCACTTGCCGCAATTTCTCCACCGATTGCTCATAGTTGCCGGTGGCCATGTCTGCCAGGGCCAGGCCGTATGTCGCCATCTTCCTGACATCTTCGGCCGTGGCCTCCCTGGCCTCCTTGCGATACTTGCCGTAGAGTTTCTGCGGTTCAATGGTCAACGAGGCGATCCTTTTCTGCAGGCGGCGGAAGGCAAACTGATCAAATTGCCGGTACTGGTCCGTTCCTTTAACATGGATCAGATCCTCGACATAGCCCATGCGAAGTTTTGGCTGGGGATGGGTCAGGAGATAGGGCGGGATATTCCCCATCCTGATTTTTGATTCCTTGTACATCTTGTTGAGCATGACAAGCATGTCCTGCGGGTCTCTCTGCTGGTCGTGCATCAGATCAAAACTGATCCGGTCCGCCTCCTCTTCGTCCTGCCGGGTAAAGGCGAGGCTCATGGCGGCGCCGGTAGCCATGCCGCCCGTCACCAGGGCCTGGGAAAGCGCACCGCCGCCAAGGGCGATGCCGGCCAGCATCATGGCCAAGGTGCCGGCCGTGATTTTAGCGGAGTTTTCTATCCGTTCGGCAATATGGCGGCTGATGACATGGCCGCATTCATGGGCCATGACACTGACCAGTTCCCCTTCCGTGTCCATGGTATTGATGATTCCGGAATGGAAAAAAATCAGGCCTGAAGGGGTGGCAAACGCGTTAAATTCCTTGTTATCAATAACATAGAAATGATAGTCAAAAAATTGCGGTCCGGCCTGGGCCAGGATTGAATCGCCGAGTTCATTGACATACTGGCTGACATCAAGCTCATCCACCAGCTTGAATTCCCGCCGGATAACGGCGAGCATGTTCTCCCCGTATTCCCGCTCCTCCTTGATCGAAAAAGCGGACACAACAGCCGGAGAGCAGAGGGAGAAACAGTCAACTGCCAGGAAGAGGAGCAGAACAGGCAGGGCAATAAAACGTTTCAAGCGGATAAATTGACGCAAACTGAATATTGGCAATTGAAGAGCCTTTAGGAGCCGTTAGGAATAACCTTTTCATTTTTTGAGCATTTCGTTACGGCATCGTATGCCGTCTCTGACATCCGGACGACCATATTTTTTCAACGGTTCATGGGGAAAATGAAGCGAGATGCAGGGAAAAGCCGATTAGTGACAAATGAAAATTGACAACAGCTTAAAAAAAAATGTATTTTGTAAATTCCATCATTTCAAAGAATTATCAATTATCAATCTGAATTTGTCAAATTAAAAAATGCTCTGCGAGTTACACATCAGCAACCTGGCTCTCATTGAAAATCTTTCCTTAAATTTTGCCAACGGTCTTTCCGTGCTCACCGGAGAAACCGGAGCCGGCAAATCCATTATCCTGCAGGCCATCCACCTGCTTTCAGGGGGCAAGGGCTCCTCTTCCTGGGTCAGGAGCGGGGCCGAGAGCACCGCCATCGAGGCCCTTTTTGAAGTAAGCGGCGATCATGAACAGGTTGTGGAAAAACTGAAGGAACAGGGATTTGACACTGAGGGAACGATCATCATTAAAAGGATACTTTCCCAGAACGGCCGCAGCCGTTTTTATATCAATGGCAGTCCCGCCACGGCAAAAATCACCGGGGAACTGGCGGAAGATCTCTTCAGCGTGGCAAGCCAGCACGACCATCAACAGCTGCTTTCTTCACGCTATCATCTTGATTTTATTGATGCTGTGGGCGGCCTCTGGCCGCAGCGTCTCGCCTTTGCCGGGCAATATGACCGCTGGCAGTCCCAAAAAAACGAATTTGAAAATCTGCGCAAAAAAGAAATGGAAAAAGAACAGCGCAAGGATTTTCTTTCCTTTCAGGTGCGCGAGATCATTGACGCCAGGCTCGTCCCAGATGAAGACGGCAAACTGGCCATGGAAAAACAGCGGCTGAAAAGCGCGGGTGACCTGAACAGGCTTGGCAGAAAAAGCTACTCACTGCTGTATGATGCATCCGATCCCATGGCCCAGGTTCGCAAAAACCTGGGGCAGATGGCGGAATTTGATGCGACAGTTGCCCCCCTGTCCGAGGAGATCGCCGGGCTCACCTATCAGCTTGAAGAAAAGATGATGGCGCTGCGTGATTATCTTGACTCCATCCCCGATAACCCCCAGGATCTTGATGCCGTCATGGCCCGCCTCGATGTTCTCCAGCAGTTGAAAAGAAAATATGGACCGGAACTGTCCGACGTCATCACCCATGGCAGCAATGCCGCCAGGGAACTCGAGGAACTTGAAGCCCTTGATGTTCGCCTGGAAACCCTGGAAAAAGAGTTAAAAAAAATCGAAAAAGAACTGCTGCAGGCTGCCGGAACACTTTCCCGGGCGCGACGGCAGACAGCGGCAACCCTTGCTGAAACCATCCGCGGCGAACTCCATTCGCTCTGCCTTGAACGGGCGATTTTTCAAATAACCTTTGCCGAGGACGAACCGTCGTTATCCGCTCTCGGGCGGACCGGGGCGGATAAGCCGGTCTTCATGTTCTCGGCAAATCCGGGGGAACCGGTCAAGCCGATAGCGCAGATTGCCTCGGGCGGCGAATTGTCCCGCCTGCTGCTGGCCCTCAAATGCATGCTGGCCAGGAAGGATCAGGTGGAAACCGTCATCTTTGATGAAGTGGATACCGGCATCAGCGGCAAGGCCGCGGAATCGGTGGCGCGAAAAATCAAGGAACTCGCCTCCCATCATCAGGTGATCTGCATCACCCATCTCGCCCAGATCGCCTCCTGCGCCCATGACCATTACCGGGTGAGCAAACATGTCAGCAACGACCGCACCCATACCGACATCGTCCGTCTTGATGAACCGGAGAAAGTCATGGAACTTGCCGGCATGCTCGATGGCGATTCGGTCACGCCGCAGACCCTGGCGTATGTCACCGAACTGATCAACCGCAACCAATAAAACTTCTCACACCCATGCCGAAACAGCCGATTGCCATCGCCCTTTTTTCGGGCGGTCTGGACAGTATTCTTGCCTGCCGCGTGGTCGCAGCCCAGGGAGTCAAGGTCAAGGCCATTAAATTCGTCACCCCTTTTTTTGACTACGATCTGCTCTCCACCGAGGAACAGTACCGAAAGAAAATCAGGGATAAGTATGATATTGATGTCGAAGTAAAAGACATCACCGATCCCTATCTGCGGATGCTGTATGATCCTCCCCACGGTTTCGGCAAGCATTTCAACCCCTGCATTGACTGCAAGATTCTCATGATACGCGAGGCAAAGAAGCTGATGACCGCCTGTCATGGCTCATTTCTGCTCACCGGCGAGGTCATCGGTCAGCGCCCGATGTCCCAGCGCAAGGATACCCTGCGCATCATTGAAAGAGACAGCGGCACCGATTCTCTCCTGCTGCGGCCCCTGTGCGCCGGCTCCCTGAAACCGACGGCCGCCGAACTGTCAGGCTTGATCGATCGGGAAAAGCTGCCTCATTTCAATGGACGCGGCAGATCCGGGCAGATAAAACTTGCCGGGGAGTTCGGCATTACGGATTTTCCGAGTCCGGCGGGCGGCTGTGTTTTGACGGACCGCAATCTGGCAAAACGCATCAGGATGCATTATAATGAAACAACCGAAATCAACAGGGAGGATATCCGTTTCCTGCTGGTCGGCCGCCAATTCAGGCTGCCGCATGGCGGCTGGCTTGCCATCGGCCGCGACGAAAAGGAGAACGATGCGGTCATGGGGATCAGGCAGCCGGGGGATCTGATCCTGCGCGCGGACGACAGGCCCGGCCCCACTGCCCTGCTGCGTCACTGCCGCAACCAGGAGGATGTCAGCCTGAGCGCTGCGCTCGTTGCCAGGTATTGCAAAAAAAATTCCGGCGCCCCCCTACAGACCATGGTGACCGTGACTGATGACCGCGCGGAATCTCTGCTTTCCGCGGCCCCTGTGAGTGAGGAACAGCTTGCCGGCCTGCAAATTCTTTAGGATATCCGGAAAAGAGAAATCTTGACACCATGCCCTGCACTTGCTAAAAGAGGGCAGCTGAAGAGCCACCTTAGCTCAGTTGGTAGAGCATCGGATTCGTAACCCGAAGGCCGCCGGTTCGATCCCGGCAGGTGGCTCCATTTTTTATTGTCATGTAAGATAGTTAATGAGTAATGCACCCCACAAAGGGTAACACTTGCCGCCCAACTATCAGTAAACACGTTTTAACGGTATTTTCCATATTGTCCCTGGGAACCGAGTTAATAAAGCTTGACTTTTGCTGAATTTATTGTACTTTGTGTAGATCAGACGCGGGGTGGAGCAGTCCGGTAGCTC
>JACQYM010000374.1 GCA_016208225.1 Deltaproteobacteria bacterium
ATGCCACGGTAGTCTGCACGGCGTGCGGCATGCAAACCCCGGTTGATGCGTACCGGCACCAGATTGAAGAATGGCAGGAACGCGTTTTTGATTTTTTCGCCGCAAACCCGTCTGACCGTGATGCATCAGCCGAGCAAAGGAAAGAGCTGCTTTAAGCCGTTGGCGATAAACTCGACACCGACCGCGGCCATGAAAAGCCCCATGATCCTGGTGAAAACATTGATCCCGGTTTTGCCCAGCATCTTTGCGATGCCGGGAGCGGCACGAAAACAGAGCCAGACCAGCACGGCCAGCAGAATGATCTCGAAGAGCATGATGGCATAATGCAGGCCGGAAGAATGACGCTGGGCGTATAAAATCACCGTGCTGATCGCCCCCGGCCCGGCCAGCAGGGGCGTGCCAAGGGGAACGACGGCCCCGGTATCGCGGTCGGCATAATCGTTCATCTCCTCTTCCGTCTGCTTCACCTGGCTGACTTTGGCATGCAGCATGGAAATGGCCATGAGCAGAATCAGGATACCGCCGCCAACCCTGAATGAACCGACGGTGATGCCGAAAAAATCCAGAATGAACTCGCCGGTGAAAAGAACGACAACAAGAATGATCGCCACGGAAATGGCGGTCATCAGCCCTGTCTTCTTCCTCTCCTCATCCTTCTGCCCGCCGGTAAGGGTGATAAAGATCGGAATGGCGCCCAACGGATTGACGATGGCAAGCAGAGCGGCAAAAAACTTCACATATTCGTTCCAGCTTCCTGTTTCCATCTCTCTTTTTTAATGCTCCGCATCAGAATATTGCCGCCCGGAGAAAACGTCACGCCGGACGGGACGGCCTTTCCCTTAGATGTCTTTCTGCTTGCTACCCTCAATAATGCCGGCAGTCATAACAAACTGCATGGCCTTTTCCAATGGGACGTCCAGCGGTTCCACGGCGGATTGCGGCACAAGCGCCGTATAGCCGCCGATCTGATAGCTCAGGGGAATATAGACCGCCACCCTGCCCTCTCCGAGACCTTCGCCGAGAAAGGAGAGATCGTTTCTCGTCACAAACCCGACAAGCTTGATGCCGGTCTGGCCGACCTTGACCGCCACCACCTGGCGCGGCCCCCGGTTTTTCCCCTGGGACAGGAAGGTGAGAAAATCGCGCACCGCCCGATAGATGCTTTTAATCAACGGCACCCGGTAGATCATGCCTTCCGCCTTTTCAACCACTTTGCGGGCAAAAAAGTTCTCCATCATCAGGCCGGTCAGCAAAATCATGACAAGCCCGGCAGCGACACCCATGCCCGGCTTGTACCAGCCCTCGGGCAGGGAAAACTGCAGGACCCGGCCCAGAACATTTTCAGCAGTGGTCATCAGCCAGACAAGCAGATAGAGCGTTGCCGTAATCGGCAGAACAGCAATCAGCCCGGTCAGAATAATTTTGTTGAACCTTTTGTAGTAACCCATGACAGCGTCGCTTTATGACAACTCAAAGATTGATGGCAGAAAAGCCGCATGACACCATTACGGTTTCCATCTGAATCGAAAGAACCTCTACAGAAGAATTATACCCCCTGCACTCTTTTTCACAATGAAAATAGCCGGTTTTGCCCAAATTCAGACATCATGACATGAAATGAAAAAACAGAATGTTGTGCGGTTTTGAGGAGATTGACATGACCGGAGCCCCCGCATTCCTTCAGCGGGTGGTCCAGCGACCTTTGGCATTCATGAAAGAGACTTTTTCAGGCTCCTCCCCCTTGTATCTTGTGGGGATGGGGTTGAGCCGCACGGACAGATCCCGGCGGCACGGGTAAATACCGCAGAAAAAGGGCCGCAATTCGGCTAAGGATAGCTTCAGAAATGAGTTGACAGAAAGGCGGGCAACCGGCTATTTAAGCGAGAATAAATGGACAGGCTGCCGCCCGCAAGACGTCCCGGCAGCGGTGCCGCAGCAACACCACGTCGCAAATACCTCAACAGCCCCCGTAGCTCAGTGGATAGAGCACAGGATTCATAATCCTGGTGCCGCAGGTCCGATTCCTGCCGGGGGCACCACATAATAATCAAGCCGTTAGCTCAACAGGAGTTAAGGGCTTTTTTTATTTCCTGCGTCTCCCGCTTTGTCCCCAGCACGGGTTACACCAGACCTTTACGTTATTCCTTCTTGTCATTCCCTGGCAAAAATGATACTCCATTTATTTGATAACAATTCTGTCTGAAAAATTCCAAATGATCATGAGGTACTGAGGATCGCTTCGGCGGTTCCGTTCAACAGGAGTTCCATTGTTATGTCTCACAAGGAGAAAACCATGGAGTTTTCATGGGTCTATGAGCAGAGTGAAGTAGATTGGAATGAGCTGTCCGGGTTGTATCGGATAGCTCCACTTGGCGAAAAATCCCCACAAGACCTGGCTACAGCATTCGCAAACAGCAAATTCAAGTGTTTTATCTATGCGGAAAGAACTCTGGTGGGTGTCGGGAGGGCCTTGGCCGATGGCGTGGACTGTTCCTATCTCTGTGATGTTGCCGTCCACCCTGAATACCAGGGGTCAGGACTTGGCAAAAAAATCATTGAAAAGTTGGTGGCGCTCTCGGCAGGGCACAAAAAGATTATTTTATACGCCAAGCCGGGAACAGAAGTTTTTTACAGCAAGCTGGGATTCCATAAAATGAATACGGCGATGGCAATTTTCAGAAACCAAAAGCATGCCATGGAAACCGGGTTAATCAGCGAAACATAGCGAAAGCGAAGGCAGATCCGTCTCTCAAGGAGAAAAGCAACCACGAAAGGGACGGGCGCTTATCGGCAACCGCCGATGAATACGGCCGCCGCAAAGGAGGTACATCATGCAGGCAGTAATTATTGAACACTCAGGACGGCCCGAGGAAGTTCTTGCCGTGCGCGACATACCCTCCCCTTCCCCCGGCCCGGATCAGGTCTTGATTGAAGTATCGGCACGGACGATTCAGCCTGCCGATTTTATGTTCATTGAAGGACGATACCGGGTCAAGCCGGGACCCTCCCAGGTGGCCGGCATAGAAGGGGTGGGAACCGTCATCGCCTGCGGCGCGGGAGTGACCGGTATCGACATCGGCACGCGTGTTGCGTTTCGCTGTCCGGGAGGCGCATGGGCTGAGTATGCCGCCGCCGCTGCATCGCGAATCTATCCTGTGCCTGCGAGAGTACCGGACGAAACAGCCTGCCAGTTTCCGGTAAACTGTCTGGCTGCCTGGGCTCTTCTTGCCGAATGTCATCTGCCGGAATCTTCTCGTCTCCTGATCACTGCCGGCCGTTCCACCGTCGCGCGTCTCCTGACCGAACTTGCCCGGCGCCGGGGGCTCCATGCGGTTCTGCTGGCGCGTGAAGGTTCCGGTTATGCCGTGTTGGATGGCCGTGACGGCCGGGTTGGAGCAAAACAGGCAACGCTTGCAGAGGCATTGCAGAATGCCACCCGGCACGGGCTGTTTCATGCCATCCTCGATCCGGTGGGGGGTTCTGCGACTTTGGCGTTGATGGACGTACTGGAATCCGGAGGCCGACTGATTTCCTACGGGGTGCTCGATGACGGTGAAATTTCCCTCAAAGCGTCGCGGCTCATTTACAGGAATTTGATATGGCAGGGATTTGGGATAGACGACTGGCTGAACAAGACATCACGCGAGCAGTTAGAAATTGCGCAGCATGAACTCTGGCAGATGCTTGCTGAAAATACGGACATGCTGCCGATAATCGGCAGGTTCAAGCTGTCGCAGGTTCAGGAAGCTATCCGAACCGTGCGCGGCATGCATCGCTCCGGCAAAGTTCTCTTAACCGACTGACCATGTTTTCGCTGCTATCCACGGCGGCAGACATGGGAGAAGGCTGATGCAAGAGGCAAGGTTACAGGCTACGTTATTCCCCTTCTTTTCTGACGGCGGGCAGCGAGGCGCTCGGCCCGGCAGAAGAGTTTCACCAGGGCGACGCCGGTGACAAAGCCTCCCACATGGGCCCAGAAGGCGACGGTGCGACTCCCCCATCTTTACATATTGAAATTTTAAACTTCATATTGTAAGGTAAAGGCATGATCCCACGCTATGCCCACTCCATCGCCCTGAAATTGGCCAAGGGCTTCCCCATTCTGGCGATCACCGGCCCCCGGCAGTCGGGGAAGACGACCCTGGTTCGGGCGTTGTTTCCCGATCGGGCCTATGTCTCCCTCGAAGATCCCGAACAAAGAGAGTTTGCCCTGCGCGATGCCCGGGGTTTTCTCGCCCGATTCGGCGACGGTGCGATCATCGACGAGGCCCAGCGCTGCCCGGATCTGTTCTCCTATCTCCAAGGCCTGGTCGATTCACGACGTCGCATGGGCGATTTTATCCTGACCGGGTCGCAGCAGTTCGGCCTGCGTTCCGGTATAAGCCAGTCGCTCGCAGGACGCGTTGGGCTGGTGCAGTTACTGCCGTTTTCGCTGCCGGAACTCGCCGGTGTCGAACGTCTTCCCGACCGGCTGGATGATCTGCTGTGGCGCGGCGCCTATCCCCCGCTGTACGACCGCCCCCTGACCCCGGATCTCTGGTTTCCCAACTACGTTGCCACCTATCTGGAAAGGGACGTGCGGCAAC
>JACQYM010000391.1 GCA_016208225.1 Deltaproteobacteria bacterium
ACAATGCGGCGCCATGGTTCCGGGCCAGGGCAACCCCGTAGTGAATGGCTTTCCGGCATGTTTGGATCAACCTGACCACGACAAGAATCCTTTTATATTCGCTCATTTCCACACTCCGTTACATGCATCGGTTCGCAATTGACGAACTCGTAAAAATTGAAGATCAACCACAGAGCGCACAGAGTTAACAAACTGTAATATATATCATTTCTCTGTGTTTTCCGTGTGCTCTGTGGTGAATCAGGGGGTCAAGGCACAAACATCTCCCCGGCGGCCAGACAGCCGCAGAGCCGCACATAGACTTCCCACAGCTCGCGGCGCGCAAATCTGTTATCCACCGCCTTCAGTATCCGCCGGCCAAGGGGTCCGTGGCGGAGAATGACATCCAGGGCCGGCCGGTACGGGTCATCCGGGGCCATGGTTTTTTCAGTTATGGCCTGCCAGAATTCAGCGGCCGACAGTTTCGCCTCGGTCAGGCCGAACAGGCCGAGGTAATCGCGGTCAGCAATCACCGCCCGGTCCGCCTCGCGGATCACGGTGAGAAGCAGTTCGGCAAGCTTCGCCGTTTCCGTGGCGGCCTGCCGGGCAAAGGGCTGCCAGCGTTCCGCTGCCATGGCCCGCAGCACGGCGACAATGGCCGACACCACGGCCAGGTCCGCCAGCGGGCACTCCTGGATATCGAGCAGCCGGATCTCAATGGCCGACCGGTCGAAACGGGCGATCGCGCCGCGGGAATTGAGCCACTCGAACTGCAGCAGGCCATCAGGGTCATGGGGGGCGATATCCCGGTAGTTGTGGCTCAGAATCATCTCCTCGTAGGCCTGGCGGGTAAAGGCTGGTTCCGGAATGACGGAGCCGGTGATGGAGGGGACGCGGCGCTGGTTCACCCGGTAATACTCCAGGCGGGTATCGAGCAGGCCCGAGGCCTTGCCGTCAACCAGGGGGGAGCTGGCCGCCAGCGCCGGCAGCAGGGGGAGCAGCAGCCGAATGGCGGCATGCAGGCGGCCGAACTCCTCGTCGCCGCAAAAGGCCAGGTTGAGATGGGTAGACTGCACATTGGACCAGCCGTGCCCCTGGCAGCCGAAGATCCGGTTATAGGCCTCGTAGATGTCCCGGTTGCCGTGGGGCCACAGCCTGGTTTCGCGGTGCGGATCCATCCACGGGTGCATGGCCGTGGGCATGAGCCGCGCCCCGAAGCGGCCGAGCAGGCTGTTTGCCTTGCCGACATTTTCCTGGAACCGGTCGACCACGCCGGCAAGCGCGGCGACCGGGCCGTTGGTTTTCAATTCCACCAGATGCAGGGCCAGCTCGTTGGACCAGGAGATGTCGCCCATGTCGATCTCCTCCAGCACCCGGCCGCCGGCCGCGGCCGCCAGCAGGCGGTCGGCCGCGGGCAGGATATCGAGCGTCTCCCGGTCAACGATCATGTACTCCAGCTCAACCCCGAAACCGGCGAAAACCGGCGAAAAGATGCGGCGTTGCCCCTTCTACCATAGCGGTCCCCGTTCATTCTTATGTTCGATGCGGCGCAGAAAAACGCGCATGATGCGCAGGTAGAACTCATCGCGCAGAATGAGGTCCTCGACACCGGCATCAATATTCGGATTATCGTTGATTTCAATCACATAAAACTTCTTGCCGATCTGCTTGAGATCAACGCCGTACAGACCGTCGCCGATGAGATTGGCCGCTTTCAGGGCCGTGCGGATGAGCTGGTCCGGGGCGTGCTCCACCGGCAGGGTGGTGAAGGTGCCGTCGTCGGTCTTCATGCCCCGGCTGTCCCGCTTGATGATCTGCCAGTGCTTGGCGGCCATGAAATACTTGCACACGTAAATGGGCTGCCGGTCAAAGATGCCCACCCGCCAGTCAAAATCCGTGGGCAGGAATTCCTGGGCAATGACCAGTTCCGATTTTTCCAGCAGCCGGCCCGCCTGCTGCCGCAGTTCATCGATGTCCCCCACCTTCATCACCCCCTGGGAAAAAGAGGAATCGGGCTGCTTCAGGATGCACGGCAGGCCGAGGCCCTCGCCGACATCCTTGACATTGTCCTTATGGACGATGATGGTTTTCGGGGCCAGCACATGATTCTTTTCAAAGAGTTCGGCGAAAAAAACCTTGTTGGTGCATTTGAGGATCGATTCCGGATCATCGACCACCACCAGCTTCTTGGCGGCGGCCCGCCGCGCGAAGCGATAGGTATGATGGTTGACGCTGGTGGTTTCGCGGATGAACAGGGCGTCAAACTCCGGGATGCGGCCGTAATCCTCCCTGGTGATCAGCTCGGTGTTCATGCCAAGGGATTCGGCGGCATGGATGAAATGCTGCAGGGCCCGGCTGTTGGAAGGGGGCTCCGGGTCAGCGGGATCATGCAGGATGGCCAGGTCGTAGCGGTAATGGCTGCGCCGCTTGACGATCCGCCGGCGGCCCATGAAATAGTCCTGGGCCACCTCCACCACAAAGGGCCGGTGCTCCGGCGGGATCTCCCCGGCCGGAATGGGGTTGATGTTCTGCAGAAACCACTTGCCGTCCTTTTCATTGAACACGAAAAAGGCGCGCAGAAAGGGCGCCTGAAACTGATGGAAGAGATGCTGGCTCAGGGTGTCATGCTGCTTGGCCACGTTATGGCCGAAATAGATGCTGAGTACGAACTCCCTGGAGCGGATATGGGCCAGGCTTTTCTGGATATACTGGTCCAGCTCGTCCGAGGCGATGCGGATGATGGTCTGGCTTTTCAGGTCCTGGATGGTGGTGATATCGGGCAGCGGTTTATGGCCCCGGGCCGCGGCCAGCAGGGAGACATAATAGCCGAT
>JACQYM010000385.1 GCA_016208225.1 Deltaproteobacteria bacterium
ACCGCAGCGGCGACGCCCTGCGCGATCTGGCGAACCCTTCCCGGTTGGGGTTGCCGGACCATATGGACGGTTTCATGCACCTGCGGCCCGGCGAGCTGCCGGATGCGGAAAAAAATGACATGGGCTGGCTCCATTTCAACTGCGGCATTCCAGGCAAGGCCGCCTATCTCACCGTGGCCGGCGGCACCCACCACGGCATCCGGGTGGAGGGCCTCGGCCGGGAAAAGGCGGAACAGATCTATTATCTGGGGCTGACCGAGTATATGCGCAGCGCCACCTTGAGCCGCTGGACATTCAATCAGGCCCGTTACGCGGCGCTGAACGCCTGCCGGCAGTTATACGGCGACAAGGGCCGGGAATATGCCGCCGTGCAGAACAGCTGGGCCGCCGTGGGGGTCGGGGAACCGGCCAGCGGCTTTGCCCTGGTCACCGGGGAGGTGAGCCTGAGCCCGGGGCTTGCCATACCGGACAACGATCCGCAGGGCGTCAGCAGTGCCATTATCGTTGCAGAGCAGGGAATCCTGCGGGAAGTGACGGCCTTTGTCATGATTCATCATTCCTATGTCAATGATCTGCGGGTGCGGCTGGTGTCGCCCGGCGGCGAGGAGGTGGTGCTGCATGACCGCAAGGGCGGGGCCGAGGATGACATCATCGAGGAATACCGGCTGGAGAATACGCCGGATCTGGTGAAATTCGTCGGGGACGCGGTGCAGGGGGAGTGGCGGCTGATCGTCAGCGACCATGCCCGGCTTGATCAGGGCGCATTGGTCGGCTGGGGATTTACCATGGCGGTGGAGAAGCTGGCCCAGCAGACCGTGACCACCGCGGCGCTGCCTGAAGCCGCCATCCCGGACAACAGTGCCCAGGGGATCGAGAGCCGGGTCCAGATCGCCGAAGCGGGCGTCATTCTGCATCTTGATGCAACGGTGGATATCTCCCACAGCTGGATCGGCGATCTGCAGCTCGTGCTCGTTGATCCGAGCGGCCGGGAGCTGGTGCTGCACAACCGGTCCGGCTCGAGCCGCCGCGATATCAAGAAGACTTTCAGCACCAGGACCGACGAGGCGCTGCGCCCGCTGATCGGGGCGGAACTTGCCGGCGACTGGACGCTGCGGGTCGCCGACCTGGCCGCGCAGGACACCGGCATCCTGCATGGCTGGAACATGGAGATTCTGTACAGCGTTAAAAACTAGAAATTCATTACGGAGGGCAAAGGACCTGCAAAGGGCGGAGATCCCGCAGAGCGAGGAGGGGCGGTTTGCGAACCGCCCCTCCGGCGCCCCTGCAGGCAAGATGTTAATCCGGCCAGCGAAGTGCCACCCGGAATCCATGGCAGGACGTCATTCCGGGCAAGTGAAGCGCGACCCGGAATCCATGGTTTTATGAATTCCGCTTATTTTGCCAGGGATTTGATGTACATCTCCAGCGACTGCATGGCAACGCTGTCCGCACTGATGCCTTCTCCCTGCAGGGGGCCTTTGATGCACTTGTTGATCATGCTCGCCAGGTCGGCCTTGGCCCCGGCCTTTTCCATGCCTTTGCCCTCGGGGTAACAGGAATTGCAGCTTTTGTCATTTTTGGAAGCACCCAGTCCCGGATTATTGAAAAGCTGCTTGCCCATGTCCACCGAGGCCTCTTCGGCGGCAACAGGGACGGCGAAAAGGACAACGGCGCATGCAAGGGCGAGAAACGATACGGTTTTTTTCATTTTGCGACTCCTTTGATGTGTAGGTATTACCCTGAATAGAAATACAACTGTCCGGTCGTCTTTTCCTGCATTATATGCCGGGTGGAAATGAAAAGGCAAAATCATTTTGGGCGTTGAGCGGCAGGATTGGGCCGCGGTTATTTTTCTTGACATTGGCCGAGCAGGTTTGATGTAATCATTCCTGACCGGTGGAACTACCTATTACCTGACAAAGAATACATGTGTAAAGATATTTCTCCTTTCCCCATTTTTTTATCCCATAACCATCATGGCCTGCAAGGAGGTGATGTGCAGACATCATACTGTGTGAAGTGTCGTGAAGAACAACAATGCACGCAAGTGCAGTTTATGAGGAGAAAACTATGGTTGCAAAAAAAATTGATGAAGACAAGTTGGCTGAAGGACATTGCGATTCGGAGAAAACCTGCCTCACTGAAGTAAAAAAGGGCTGGATAAGCGAAGACTGGCTGTCGCTCTGGCTGGGTCTGCTCATCTTCGCCCTTTCCCTCGGCGTGTTCCAGGGCGTTGACATTCTGGGCTGGGGCGCCAAAACCGGGGTCTGGACCGATGCGGCCAAGGCGATCAAGCCCGTATCGATGAATTTTCAAACTGTCAAAGGGGAAATCACCAAAATCGACGGGGCCAAGGTCAGCCTCAAGCAGGCTGACGGCAAGGAGGTCACCGTCACCGTCAAGGAAGATACATCCGCCCTGCAGGTGGGTCAATCTTATGTGCGGAAAGGTCTTACCCCCATTGTGTCACTGCTCATTACTTTTCTGGCCACCCTCGCCATCATGGGCCTCGGATCAGTGCTGATTGGTGCTGATCTGAAGAAATTTATCATCGGTTACACCCTGGTCTTCTGGATCAGTTATCTCTGCTGGCTCGCGGGCCATTACGCCTATATCGCCGCCACCAAAAACGATCTCGCCAAATTCAATATCGACTGGTCCATCAGCATGACCGGCGAATTCGGTTTCATCATTGCCCTGGTGGCGGGACTGCTGGTCGGCAATTTCCTGCCCGGTGTGGCGGAAACCATGAAGGAAGCGGCCCGGCCCGAACTGTACATCAAAACCGCGATCGTCATCATGGGCGCCGGCCTCGGCGTCAAGGCGGCCCAGTCCTTCGGTCTGGCCACCAATATCATGTTCCGGGGCTTCTGCGCCATTGTCGAGGCCTACCTGATCTACTGGGCCATGGTATACTATATTGCCCGGAAATACTTCAAGTTCAGCCGTGAATGGTCGGCCCCGCTTGCCTCGGGCATCTCCATCTGCGGCGTCTCCGCCGCCATCGCCACCGGCGGCGCCATCCGCGCCCGGCCCATTGTGCCGATCATGGTCTCCTCGCTGGTCGTCATCTTTGTGGCGGTGGAGATGATCATCCTGCCCTTTGCCGCCAAGCTGTTCCTCTGGAAGGAACCGCTGGTGGCCGGGGCCTGGATGGGCCTGGCGGTTAAATCCGACGGCGGCGCCATTGCCAGCGGCGCGGTGACCGACGCCCTGATCAGGGCCCAGGCCATGGATGCCGCCGGCATTAACTACGCGGAAGGCTGGATCACCATGACCGCCACCACGGTGAAGATGTTTATCGATATCTTCATCGGCATCTGGGCGTTTCTGCTCGCCTACATCTGGTGCGCCAAGATCGAGTGCAAGCCCGGCCAGAAGGTAAGCGCCTTGGAGATCTGGAACCGTTTCCCCAAATTCGTCATCGGCTATGCCCTCACCTTTGCCATTTTGCTCTTCATCTGCTGGCCGGCGGCCAAGACACTCGGTCCGGCGGACAAGGAAATGGCCGAACTGAAGGTCCAGGTAGTATCCCTGGAAAAACAGATCGGCACCGCTGCTGATCCGCAGGCGGCCGCCTCGCTGCAGACTGCTCTGCAGAGC
>JACQYM010000386.1 GCA_016208225.1 Deltaproteobacteria bacterium
TCAGTCATAGGGCGGGTTAGGCGGCCCTATCGCCGTCACCCGACATGAATTTGCGTGGCACCGGCTTTGGTTGATAGCTGGAAGGCCTCTTTTGTCGGGTTACGCGATACACCCGCTAACCCGACCTAAGCTCTGCAAGTCGATGGTAATCACAATATATTTTATCACAGCACAGTTATCGCTGTGTTCTCCGGGGTCAATTTTGAGGGTTTTCGGGAAAAGAACGGTGAAGGAAAGAGCGATCAAGAAAAAAATGATGCCGCTGCTGCGGCATCATGACATTGAGCATATCCTTGCGGAAGCACGTCTTTTCCCGCCCCATCTGGTCATCTCGTCGCTGCTGTCCGGTCTGTGCCAGGCAGAGGCGCTGGTGAAATGGCCTGCGGTCACGGTCATGGGCCAGGTCATGGACGACATCGCCCGGGCTGACATGGAGACGGCCAGGGTCATCATGCGGCGCATTCTCTGGAACCTCAACGAAGAATCGGGCGGCATCGGCTGGGGCATGGCGGAGGCCATGGGCGAAATCATGGCGGTCAATGCCCCGCTGGCCCATGAGTACGGCCATATGCTGGTCTCCTATATGCGGGAGGAGAATTACCTGGAGCTGCCGGCTCTGCAGCGCGGCCTGCTGTGGGGCATCGGCAGACTGGCCATGGTGCGGCCGGAACTGCTGCTGAAATACGATGCCGACGGCTACATGGCCCATTACCTCGAATCTTCCGACCTGGTGGTACTGGGACTGGCCAGCCGCAATTTCGGCCTTCTCCGCATCCGGGAGGCGGCCCATTACATCCGCGGCTTTGTCGACATCAGCCAGCCCGTTGATCTGTATGAGGATCGCCGTCTGATTTCCACCACGGTGGGTGCCCTGGCCAGGGAGGCCCTGGCCCGCATCGGGGGTGAGTAAACTTTCACAGTATCTCCCCCCTGGCGCTGATGACAAATTCCCGGCTGCCGATGACTTTGCCGGACCGCTGCAATGCCTCTGCCAGGATGGAGCGCATGCTGGCGCAGCAGGGCACCTCCATGATGACGGAGGTGATGCTTTGAATGGAGCGCGTCTGGAAGATCTCCGTAAATTTCGCAATATAACTCTCCCGATCGTCAAACTTGGGGCAGCCCATCATCACCACTCTGCCCTGGATGAAATCCCGATGAAAATCAGGGTAGGCAACCGGGGCGCAATCCGCCACCACGAGAAGATCGCTTTTTTCCAGAAACGGCGCGCTGGCGGGCACCAGCCTGATCTGCACCGGCCAGTGGCAGAGGGCCGAGGTTGATTTTGCCGTTACGCGCCGCGGCTCATTGGCCGCCTGGCATGGGGTCTGGGCGGTAAAGCTCTGCAATCTGCTTGACGGGCAGGCGCAGGGGATCGGGCCTGCCGCTTTTTCTGTTTCTTCTTTGGCCCGGAGAAATTCCTCCACCGCCTTTTCATCAAAATCATCAGCGTCCCGCTCAATGATCTGCAAGGCACCGGTTGGGCATTCGCCCAGGCAGGCGCCCAGGCCGTCGCAGAATTTTTCCGCCACCAGCTGGGCCTTGCCGTCAATGATCTGCAGGGCCGCCTCGGCGCAGCCTGTCACGCACTGGCCGCAGCCGTTGCAGAGTTCTTCGTTTATTTCTATGATCTTGCGTTTTATTTTCATAATGGTTGCTCTTTTTTGTAACTGCTGAGGTCAGTAGTCTGAAGGTGTTTCGCCGTACGAACCAGTACTTCCGCGGCCACGCGCCGTCCCGTTTCAGTGAAAAAGGAGTGCTCAATCATTTCTGCAAGCTGCTCCGGGGCCAGGGGTGATTCCTTCTGCCCTTCTTCAAGGTGGGCGATAAGATCGGCGTCATGGAAGACCTTGAAGTTTGTTGTTTTTTCCGTTTGCGTGCACTGCTGCAGATCGATCAGGCCGCATACGGCAGTGATTAATGCGGCATCGGCCTGCAGCCTGGTCAGAATCTCACGGGCCGGGGACGTTGCCGCCGGATGCGGATGAGCAGCGGTACTGCTCAGGCCTTTTGCGGCCGGCTCGCTGGCGCCGAGACCATGCAGATACGCACCGATGAGGATCACCGCCGGATCTCCCGGTTCGCTGCGGATGATTGTTTCCGCATACTGGGCCACCTTGACGGCGTGCCCGATCCCCTTGAAATCTTTACCGAAGCAGCGCTTCATCTCGATGGCGGTCCGCTCTTTCAGGGTTTGGCCCGCTGAGCTTGTGAGCCCCTCCGGCAGAGCGCCCAGACATTGTGCGGCATACGGACAATAAGCGGCGCAGCCGAAATCGATCTTGGGATTCAGCATGCGGCTGCCGCATGCCCGGCATGTTCTGCTGGAGTCATCCTTGAAAAACTCAATGGGAGTCCGGCAGTTGGGACATTGCACCTCGAAAATTGCGGCGCTTTCCCAGTAACGGCTGTCCTGTCCGGGGCATTTCATGGGTTGCTCCTTGCGGCCCGGCAGGGGAAAGAAAAAATCATTCCCCCGCCGGGATCATAATTACCCGAGGATGGCCCGCAGATCCTCATCCGGGGTGGTAACGGGTTTGATGTTGAAATTTTTAACCAGCACATCCAGCACATTCGGGGTGACAAAAGCGGGCAGGCTCGGTCCAAGCCGGATATCCTTAATACCCAGATGAAACAGGGTGAGCAGGATGGCCACTGCTTTCTGTTCATACCAGGAGAGAATCATGGACAGCGGCAGATCATTGACCCCGCAGCCGAAGGCCCCGGCCAGGGCCACGGCGATCTGGATGGCGGAGTATGCATCGTTGCACTGCCCCACGTCAAGCAGCCGCGGAATGCCGCCGATATCGCCGAGCTGTTTGTCAAAGAAGCGGAACTTGCCGCAGGCCAGGGTGAGCACCACGCAGTCGTTCGGAATCTTTTCGACGATCTCCGTGTAATAGTTGCGGCCCGGTTTGGCGCCGTCGCAGCCGGCCACCAGGAAAAAGTGGCGGATGGCCTTGTTTTTGACCGCATCGATCACCTTGTCCGCCACGCCGAGCACGGCATTGCGGGCAAAGCCCACCATGACGGAACCTTTGTCTGTATCGGCCGGAAAGCCTGCCATGGCCAGGGTTTTTTCAATGGCCGGCGAGAAATCCTTGTCAGCGATGTGGTTTACCCCGGGCCAGCCGACCAGACCGGTGGTAAAGATGTTATCCTTGTAGGAATCTTTCGGCCGCTGGATACAGTTGGTGGTCATGACAATGGCGCCGGGGAACTCGGCAAATTCCTTTGCCTGGTTCTGCCAGGCGGTGCCGTAATGGCCGTAGAAATGGCCGTATTTCTTTAATTCAGGGTAGCCGTGGCAGGGCAGCATTTCCCCATGGGTGTAAACATTGATGCCCTTGCCCGCCGTCTGCTCCAGGATGGCCGCCAGATCCTTCAGGTCATGGCCGGAAACCAGGATGGCCTTGCCCTTCATGGCGCCGAGGGGTACATGGGTCGGCACGGGATGGCCGAAGGTGCCGGTGTTGCCCGCGTCAAGGAGTTCCATGGTCCGCAGGTTGATTTCCCCGCATTTCAGGACAAGACCGATCCACTCTTCCACGCTGAGATCCTTGCGCAGGATCGAGGTCAAACCTTCCTCGATAAAAGCATAGACCTTATCATCTTCCTGGCCGAGAATCCGGGCATGGTCGGCATAGGCCGCCACCCCTTTCAAACCGAAAAGGAGAATGTGTTTCAGGGAGACGATGTCCGGATTTTCACTGCTGTCGATATTCAGCGCCACCGCTTCCCCCTGTTTGATCAGTCCCGCCTGGTCGGCTGCCGGCAGGAAATTGGCGGCCTGTTCCGTGAAATCGGTTCTGCCGCCGGCGGGTTTGATCTCTTTTTTCAGCGCCTCTCTGAGCTGCACCGTCTTCTTGATCAGGGTCACAAAACGATCTGCATCAAAATTGACATTGGTCAGGGTTGAAAAGGTCGCTTCACAGATAAAAAGACTTGCTGCCGAAGTTGGTATCCCATATTTCCGCGCTTCCGCGGCGTACAGGGCAAGTCCCTGCACCGCGTGGATGAGAAGGTCCTGCAGGGCCGCAACGTCGCCGCTTTTGCCGCACACGCCCATGGAAGTGCAGGCCTTGCCTTTTGCCGTCTGCTCACACTGGTAACAAAACATGATAATCCTCCTGATTGTAAGTAAAAGTAAGTATTGGTTGCTCTTTTACAAAGATCTTAGCAGAATCGGCGGAAGGTATCTTTGACTTAGGTCAAGCCGGGGAATTATTTTTGAAACTCTGCCTGCCGGTTGCTGATGTTGCTGTTCACGGGTTGCAATTTCGATCTGAAAAGTGGAATATGTCAGGAGCAAGGTGTGCGGGCTTTACTGTCACTTGCAGACTATCGACCTGAGTGGTAACTTCAGAATTCCTGATGTCGTAACGTAATTTCAATCAGTTATGCCACTGTCAAGGATTCTGGCCTGTTACCGAACTTAATTGAAAAAGGAGGAGGAAAATGACAGAGGGGAAAGCATGGAGTCCATATCTGGGCGGCGCCCTGACAGGGGTGCTGGCGGTCGCCTCGGTGGTGCTGACGGATAAATTTATCGGGGCATCCACCTCATTTGCCCGGTCGGCCGGCATGGTTGAACAGCTCTTTTTGCCAAAGCATGTGGCTGCGCTTGACTATTTTGTCAAATTCACGCCGAAAATCGACTGGCAGTGGATGTTTCTCGCCGGCATTCTCTTCGGCTCCTTTTTCTCGGCCATCTCGTCGCACAGCTTCCGGATCCAGAATCCACCTGACATGTGGGTCAGCCGTTTCGGCCCGTCCAGGGGAAAGCGGGCCGTCTTCGCCTTTATCGGCGGCTGCATCGCCCTGTTCGGCGCCCGTCTGGCCGACGGCTGCCCGAGCGGACACGGGTTGAGCGGTCTCATGCAGCTGTCGATGAGCGGCTTTATCTCCCTGGCCTGTTTTTTTATCGGCGGGATGCCCGTCGCCCGGCTGCTTTATAGGGGAGGGAAAAAATAATGGATCTTTTCTACGGACTGTTCACCGGCGTTCTCTTCGGTTTTCTGCTGCAGCGGGGGAGGGTTCTCCGTTATGACAAGCAGCTCGGCGCCCTGCGGCTGCAGGACATGACCATCATCAAATTCATGCTCAGCGCCGTGCTGGTCGGCATGGTCGGCATCTACCTGTTCCATGACCTGGGCCTGATCAGCAA
>JACQYM010000094.1 GCA_016208225.1 Deltaproteobacteria bacterium
CCGGAAAGTGGGCTGCAGATGCTGGTCCCAGGGGAAGACGGCCACCTGCTCGGTGCCGAGCCGGGCAGCCAGCTGTTCGGCCACGGCCCGGGCGAATTCCCGGTCCACATCCCCGACCCAGCGGTGAAACTCGCTGAGCTGGTAGCGGCCATCCGCCCCGCCGGTGGCGATCTGCGACTTTTTGAGCACATCGGGGATCACCACCGGGCCGACGCTGAGTACCAGTTCCCGCTGCTGGGCGGCGGCAAGCGGCGCGGCATTGGTGGCGAGCAGGCTGTAGTAGGTAACCTGGGGCGAGGCGGCCTGGCAGGCGGCCAGGGCGGTGGCGGCCAGCGCCAGCAGCGCGGTCAGACGCAGGGATTGGCTGAGCTTATTCACGGGGTTTGTTCTCCTTGCCGAAGAGGATTGACTGCGGCTGCTGTTCCAGGGTTGAGGTCAGTTCCCGCAGCGAGCGCAGGGTCAGCGCCAGTTCCTCCAGGGTTTTCTGGGCGTTATAGTTTAACGGCGAATCCTGGCCCACGGATTTCTGCAGTTCCACCAGGGTTTGCTGCAGCTCGATGCCCACGGTGCCCTGCATGGTCTCCAGGGTCTGCTGCAGCTCGACCAGGGTGGCCTGCAGCTCAGGCGCGGTCTCGCTGGAGAGCGTGCCGGCAAAACCGCCGATCTTCTGCAGGGTGGTGCGGGCCTCCTGCAGCACCAGCCGGAGATCGGCGCCGATCTCATCGAACGGCACCTTTTCCAGGCGGCTGATGATTTTGGTCAGACTCTCCTGCAGCTGCTCCAGCGAGCCGGGCATGGTCGGCACCAGGGGGTAGCCGTCGCGATGGGCGAGCTTCTCTTTCGCTTTCGCGGGATGGAATTCGAGATTCACCATGAGCTGGCCGGTCAGCAGGTTGCCGGTTTTGAGCTGGGCTCGCAGGCCCCGCTCCTCGACCAGCCACTTGAGCAGCGTTTCGGCTTGACCGTCGGTGGAAAGCTTGGGGTCGGTGCCGTTGCTGACCCGGATACGTTCCGGTTCGATGGCCACGACCACGGGGACATAGAAATTCTTCATGGCAGCATCATATTCCAGGTCGAGGCTGACCACCTTGCCGATCTGGATGCCATGCAGCTCCACCGGGGCGCCGACGCTCAGGCCGCGCACCGACTGGTCGAACAGCAGCATCCAGTAGCGGCGGACCGAATAGATTTTTTCCTGAATGCTGGCCCGATCGGGATAGAGGCGGAAAACCGCGTTCTCCGCCGCTTCCTTGCCCGGCGGGGTGCCGTTCGGCACGTCAAAGGCAATGCCGCCGCTGACGATGGAGACCAGCGACTGGGTATTCACCTTGAGCCCCTGGGCGTTCAGGGAGACATCGATGCCGCTGGCATTCCAGAAGCGGGTGTTTTCCGTCACCCAGCTGTGATACGGCGCTTCGACGAACAGCTGGATGTCGACCTCCCTGCCGTCCGCCCCGAAGCCGTAGCCGACCACCTGGCCCACCCTCGACGAACAGCTGGATATCGACCTCCCTGCCCTCCGTCTCGAAGCCGTAGCCGACCACCTGGCCCACCTGGATCTGCCGGTAGTAGATTGGGGCGCCGATGTCCAGGGAGCCGAGATTGTCGGCGTTGACCTTGAAATGACGTCCCGGCTGCCCAAGGGTCACCACCGGCGGCACTTCCAGCCCCGTGAAGGTTCTGGTCGGAGTGCCCGTCTTGTCCGGATCTATGGCGATGTAGGCGCCGGAGAGCACGGTGCCCAGGCCGGAGACCGAGCCGCCCCTGATCCTGGCGCGGACCACCCAGAACCTGCTCTTGTCGGTCAGATATTTTTCACTGCCCTTGACCAGCTTGGCGATGACCACCACCCGCGAGATATCCTCGTTTAAGGTGATCCGCTCGATCTCGCCCACCTCCACGTCCCGATACTTGATCTTGGTTTTGCCCGCCTCCAGCCCCTCGGCGCTGACAAAGGTGATGGTGATGGTCGGCCCCTTTTCGCTGAGCGCTTTGTAGGCCAGCCAGCCGCCGATCAACAGGGCCACGATCGGCACGACCCAGATAATGGAAAAGGCGCATTTTTTCTGGGTTCTGGCAGTTGCTGCCTGTTGGGCAGCCTGATTCAGGTCGGTCATACATCATCCTCCTCGATGACATCCCAGATGAGACGGGGATCGAAACTCTCCGCGGCAAACATGGTGATGACCACCACCGCGGCAAAATATACGGCGGCCGGACCGGCCTCAATGGTGGCTACGGCCCCGAGTTTTACCAGCGCCACCAGGATGGTGACCACATAGATGTCCACCATGGACCAGCGGCCGACCATCTCGGTAAGGCGGTAAAGCACGGTACGGTCCCTGGGCCGCCAGGCCGAGCGGAAGTGCACGCTCAGCAGTATGCAGATGAGAATCACCAGCTTGGCAAAGGGCACAAAGACGCTGGCGATAAAAATCACCGCCGCAATCTCCCACGAGCCGCTCTTCATGAAATAGATGACGCCGCTCAGGATGGTGTCCGCCTGTCTGGTGCCGAGCGCCGAGGTGATGGTGATCGGCAGGACATTGGCAGGAATGTAGAGGATAATGGCGGCACAGACCAGGGCCCAGGTGCGGTTCAGACTGTTCGGCTTGCGCTGATGCAGGACGGCGCCGCAGCGCGGACAGCGGCCGTGCGCATCGGCAGGCGGCATCTCGACCAGCAGATGGCAGTCGTGGCAGCTGAGCAGACCGAGCTTGCGGGCAGTGGCGGGTTGTTTATTCATCGGCGCAGGTCCAGACGGTCCCACAGGAGGGGCGGGTCGAGGGTCGCAAAGGCCGCCGCCATGACGAAGATCAGGAAGCAGAAGGAAAAAACAGAGATGCCGGGAATGATGATCGCCATCTTGCCCAGTTTCACCAGGGCGACCAGGATGCCGAGCATGAACACCTCCATCATCCCCCAGGGGGCGACGTCCTGCACCAGGCGGAAAACGCGGACTGCATGGGGGGCGGGACCTGCGTTCCACCTGAGCGGGGCCAGAATATACAGTAGACCGGTAATCTGCGCCAGCGGCACCAGCACGCAGGTGAGCAGGACCAAGGACGACAGCCCGTAAAGTTCCTGTTTCCACAGTTCGCGCACGCCGGTCAACAGCGTGGTTTCCTGGACAAAACCGCCGCTTTTCATGGCCAGGAAGGGGAAGCTGTTGGAGACGATGAAGAGAATCAGGGCCGCCAGGGTCAGGGCCAGGGAGCGGTCAATGCTGTTCGTCCGGTGCTTCCGCAGAACAGCGCCGCAGCGGACACAGACCAGGGTGGCCCCGGTGCCTGCCGGCAGGCGATTGAGCAGATCGCAGTCATGGCAGGCCACGACATTCTGCCGGGCCGTCCCTCCGGATACGGGAGCAGCTTTCTCCTCCGGCAGGAGGCGGCGGTCAGCAGCGGCCGCAAAAAATATTTGCAGAATACGGGGGAAAGCCATGGTTGCCTTCTGACAGGTCAAGGAAAATAGGTTAATAGGGTACCGGAAAACATTCGGGCGACGATATTATGTCACAACGGCTTACCTAAAAAAAGACCCGCGGACAATACTTTCTTTTTAAAATTTGACATCACGTTATTTGCCTAT
>JACQYM010000387.1 GCA_016208225.1 Deltaproteobacteria bacterium
AGTCCGGCAGCGAACGGGTTGATGGAATGCGGAAAAACCCTGTGTTTCGACACAGAGCACCCTGAGATCATTTTTATCACACCCGCCCGCCATTCTGACTCCTGTCTCCTGCATTCTCCGGTCTATTAAAATGCCTTCTGGCTTTCCATGAGCAGAATCAGGTCAAGCACCCGGTTGGAATAGCCCCACTCATTGTCATACCAGCTGAGCACCTTGACCATATTGCCGATGACCTTGGTGGAGCCGGCATCCACCACCGACGAATGGGGGTTGCCCTGAAAATCAATGGAAACCAGCGGTTCCTCGCAATAGCCGAGAAAACGGTTGCTGGCCGCCTTCAGCGCCTGGTTGACTTCCGGCGCCGATGTTTCCTTTTCCACCTCCATCACGACATCCACCAGCGACACGTTGGGGGTGGGCACCCGCACCGCCAGACCGTCGAATTTCCCTTTCAGTTCCGGAATGACCAGGGAAACCGCGGCGGCCGCGCCGGTCTTGGTCGGGATCATGGACAGGGCCGCGGCCCTGGCGCGGCGCAGATCGCTGTGGGGAAAATCGAGGATGCGCTGATCATTGGTATAGGAATGGATCGTGGTCATCAGCCCTTTCCTGATGCCGAAATGATCCAGAATCACCTTGGCCACGGGCGCCAGACAGTTCGTGGTGCACGAGGCATTGGAAAGAATATGGTGCAGGCTGGGATCATACTCGTGCTCATTGACGCCCATGACAATGGTTTTGACATTGCCCTTGGCCGGAGCGGAAATAACGACTTTCTTGGCCCCGCCGTCCATATGGGCGCTGGCCTTTTCCGAGTCGGTGAAGAGCCCGGTGGATTCAACAACATAATCCGCGCCCATGTCGCCCCACGGGATATCGCTCGGATTCCGGTGGTTGAATATCGCCACCTCTTTGCCGTCCACCGTCAGCCCCTTGCCTGATACATGGACATCCTTGTCATAAACGCCCATGATCGAGTCATACTTCAGGAGATGGGCGAGCGTCTCATGATTGGTCAGATCATTGACCGCCACCACCTCCAGATCCTTGAATGCCGGATCTTTTGCCAGCGCTCTGAAAATGTTCCTGCCGATCCTGCCAAATCCGTTAATGCCGATTTTTACTGTCATGCCGCCTCCTCATATATTTTTTTGCACTCTGTTCTTTAAGGATAGTATTTTTACAACGGCTTACCCTTGTGATTGTGTCCCGCTTTGTTCAGGATCGCCTGCAGCTGACTCGTGCGGCGGATCGCCTCCTCGCACTGATTATTGATGCGCAAGGCTTCCCGGTACGCCCCCAGAGCCTTTTCATACCAGTTCCCCTCAAAATAACTTGCCGCGGCCAGACAATAGCCGGTCTCCGGGCGGCCGGCAAACATGTCGGCAAAAATCTCATCCAGCGATTCGGACCAGAGCTCGCGGACCACATCGCCGTGCTCCAGCAGATACCGGAGCATAGAACTCAAACAGATAGATGTTTTCCTTGAGCTTCATGGCCTCATGAAAGATGGAGCCGATCATCCAGTCCAGCAGCGAGCCGTTCAAGTCAAAGGCGGCATCTCCCTGGCGCCAGAGCTGGTGGCAGTCGTCCTTCAAAACCCAGAGGCAGCCTTTCCTGGTTTCAGAGCCGACCAGCCGGTCGATCTCATCAAACTGTACCGCCCCGGTGGCCAGATACTGCTGATAGATTTTCAAAAATCCGCCGGCCGTGCGATAAAACCCCTTGACCATATTGGTGACAAAAAAGTCCCGCCGCCGGATAAACCATCTGTTCTGCTCATGTTTTGCCGGGTCGGCGTCAATCATTGCCTGCTGCAAAGGGTCAGCGCCTCCTGATAAAGCTCCATGTATCGTAGCACAATTTTATCCCACGTGTAGGAATTATGGATAACTTTTATACTTTCCCGCTGCATGGCGGTTATCTGTTCCGGATGGCTGCGGAAGGTGACCAGCGCCTGCTGCATTGCCGCCATGAGCGCTTCGGCGCTGGGCTCATGGTAGGCAAAACCTGTTCTGCCGTCCTCCACCTTCACCAGTCCGCCGACATGATGCACAATGGGCAGATTGCCGAAAAGCTGGGCAATATAATCCGTCAGGCCGCACGGCTCGTACCGGGAAGGAATAAGAAAAAAATCACCGGCGGCATAGACCTTGTTGGCCAGCTGCTGGTCATATCCCAAGGCAATGCAGACCCTGCCCCGGTTCTCCGGGATGTCGGCCAGGCCGATCAAGTCAAGTTCGATCTCCTTGTCGCCGGTGCCGAGGATAAGAACCTGGAACTGCTGATCCTCGGGCAGCAGCGTCTGCAGGGCGCTCACCAGCATATCCACCCCTTTCTGCTCCGTCAGCCGGCCGATCAGGGTAAAAAGCGGCAGATCAGGGTCATCGTTTAACGAACCGCTGATCCGGACAGTGGCGGGTTCCTGCCGGCCCAGCAGCCGGACCAGGTCCTGCCGGCAGAGCCGCTTGCCGGCCAGATCCCCTTTGGCCGGCGAAAACGGCGCGGCAATGCCCTGTTTTTCCGCCTGTTCCGGGTTAAAGTCCTCAGGGTTGATGCCGTTGGTGACACCCTTGAGCAGCACCCCCCGGCGGGCGAGTTGATGGCCCAGCCAGCCGGTCAGTTCATCATCAGCGCTTTCCCGCAGCTCCCTGGCATAATTTTCGCTCACCGTGTTCATGACCACATACGGGGCCGCGGCCAGAAACGGATCAAAACGGCCGCTCAGCAGGTTCTTGCCGATGATGCGCGACGGCAGGCCGGTGATCGCCTTGGCAAAGGGCAGGTCATCCACCTCCTGGTGATACCCGATGCCGGCGTTATGCACGGTCACCACCATGCCGGTTTCCCGGAAAAAATGGCGGCAGCCGTCAATTTCCCTGGCCATGGCGGGCAGCAGGGCCGCGTGCCCGTCATGGCAGTGAATGATATCGGGCCGTTTCCCCAGATAGAGCATGAGATCAAGGGCCGCTTTCTGCAGCAGCACATTCATGGCAAAATAATCATAATGGCCGCTGCCGCTGACATGATCGGCATTGTCCGCCTCATCCGCGGCCGTGTACGTGTACACCGCCCTTTTCTCCCGGTAGCGCTCGGCCCCGACCAGATAGATGGTCAGATGCCGCTTGCCCATTTTGCGGCGGCGCTCCCAGATGCGCACCTGTTCCCGGCGCTCCACGCCCACATAGTTCATATCCACCTGGAATGAGCAGAGGGGAGAAAAGCCGGCCTCCTCGGCTTTGATAAAGCCGTAGAGGGGCAGCAGCACCGCGACCTCAGCCCTGCCGGCCAGGGACTCGGCCAGCTGGCGGCAGACATCCTTTACCCCGCCGGCGCCGGCCAGCCCGTCATATTCACGGGTGATAATCCAGATATTTTCTATTTTATGATCGTTGCCTTCCCTGCTCATATCTCATCCATCTCAAGTGATTCCGGCGTCCATTCAAGGGTCTGCATGCGCAGGAGATGATCGGCCAGGGTGAGACACACCATGGCCTCGCACACCGGGATAATGCGGGGGATCGCCGAGATATCGTGCCGGCCGCCGATGGTTATCTCCACCGGTTCGTTGTCCAGATTGACCGTGCTCTGGGGTTTGGCAATGGACGGGATGGGCTTGACGGCCACCCGAACGATAATCGGCTCGCCGTTCGAGATGCCGGCCAGAATGCCGCCGGCATTATTGGTGGCAAATCCCTCGGGCGTCAACTGATCATTGTTCTGCGAACCGGTGAGCCGCGCCGCCATGAACCCTGAACCGATTTCCACCCCTTTTACCGCGCCGATGGACATCAGCGCCCCGGCCAGGTCGGCATCGAGCTTGTTGAATACCGGCTCTCCCAGGCCGGGCGGACAGCCGGTGGCGATGATGCCGACAATGCCGCCCAGGGAATCGCCCTCTTTTTTCACCTCGGCGATCCTTTCCTCCATGCGGGCCGCAGCCTCGGCGTCAGGACAGGAGAGACTGTTTGTCCAGATGGAGTCGAAATCGAGGTTAACGGCATCAATGCCGCCCAGGGAAAGGGTATAGGCCAGGACTTCGATATCATGGAAGGCCAGCAGGCGGCGCGCCACCGCCCCGGCCGCCACCCTGGCCGCCGTCTCCCGGGCCGAGGCCCGGCCGCCGCCGCGATGGTCGCGGATGCCATATTTCATCAGATAGGAATAATCACCATGCCCGGGCCGGAAAATATCCTTCAGGTGATCATAGGATTTGCTGCGGGCATCCTGGTTGTAAATAATCAGGGTGAGGGGAGTGCCGGTGGTGCTGCCTTCAAACATGCCGGACAGAATTTCCACCCTGTCCGGTTCCTTACGGGGACTTGCCGCTCCGCCGGTACCCGGACGCCTGCGGTCCAGATCAGCCTGAATATGTTCCGCCGTCAGCGGAATGCCGGGAGGACAGCCGTCAATTGTCGCTCCGATAGCAGTGCCGTGGGATTCTCCCCAGGTGGTGACCCGGAAGACCTGTCCAAAGGTATTGCCCGCCATAATTTCTCCTCATCCGGATCTTGGCCGGAAACTATGTATTGTCAATTACGTTGCTGAAAAATTCCCTCTTGTCATTTCAAACAGCCGCCATCCACAGCGCCTCAATCTCATCAACCACCTGGCCGATGGGCTTTTCCGCATCGACCGCCACATGGGAACCTGCGCGGTAGAGAGGTTCCCTTGCGGCCAGCACCGTCTTTACCTCTTGTAGCACATCTTCGCCGGTAAGAGAAGGGCGTTGGTCAGGCGACAGGATGTCGCCGGTCAACCGCCTGCTGATGGTCCGGACATCCGCCTTGAGCCAGACCACCAAGGAGGTTGCCATGAGTTCGCGCCAGATATCCTGATGCAGGATGGCCCCCCCGCCGGGGGCGATCACCAGCTTTTCCGCGGGCAGCAGCGAGGCAAGAAAATCCCGTTCAGCGGCCCGGAAAAAATCCCAGCCCTGTTCCGCCACTATCCGGCTGATGCTTCTGCCCTGCCTTTTCTCAATCTCCCGGTCCGTGTCGATAAATGAAAACGCCAGCCGTTCCGCTAATTTTTCGCCTACCGAAGTTTTGCCGCAGGCCCGATATCCGGTCAACACGATTTTTGTTTTTTTTCTTTTCATACAAACTATTTAAGTTAGGAGCAACCAAACTGTCAAGCCGAGTGCGCAGCCGGCGGCAGAAAATCGTATTTTTTTGCGATCCCCCTTCATCCCCTCAACCTGGCAGGCATACATTTTCCTTTACTAATTTTTGGGGAAAAATTACTCTTTCGGATAATTGCTCCGGCCGTTGCCTGTGAGCCGCTGCCGTTTCCAGCAAAACTACCCTGAACATCTACACAGACTATCCACCTGATCAGGAGCCGTTACCAAATAACATCTGCCTCAGCCATTTCGTTACGGCTCTTCATGCCGTTTTGACCAGTTGGATGAGGACATTATTTTGTGACAACGGCTTAGTTACCCTTTTGTTTGCAACATCAGCAGCATTATCTGAAGAGGAGAAAAAATGAATCATTCCTGTATTAAACCTGTCAATGTCGGGCAGCAAGTGGAAAATTTCACCATGGTCACCTACCTGCCCACCGATTACAGCTTCGGCGAAATCTCGCTGGAGCAGCTGAAAAACGAGGGGAAATGGACGGTGCTGGTCTTTTATCCGGCCGATTTCACCTTTGTCTGCTCCACGGAACTCTCCGATTTTGCCAACCTCTATGATGAATTCAAGGCCGCCGGGGCAGAGGTCATAACCGTGAGCACCGACACGCAGTTTACCCACCTGGCCTGGAAAAGGGAGGAGAAATCCCTGGAAAATGCCCGCTATATCATGGGCGCCGACCCGACAGGGAAAATCTCTAAAATGTTCGGCGTTTATGATGAAGAAACAGGACTTGCCCTGCGCGGCACCTTTATTATCAGCCCGGCAGGACTCGTGGTCGCCTCGGAGGTGAATTTTTATAATGTCGGCCGCAGTGCCGCGGAGACCCTGCGCAAGCTCAAGGCCAGTATTTACGTGGCCCAGCATCCCGAAGAGGCATGCCCTGCCAACTGGCGGGAAGGGGACAAAACCCTGACGCCATCGCCGGACCTGGTGGGCAAGGTCTTTGAAGCGCTGAAAAAATAAAGTGCCTTAATTTCAAGGTTTTATCTGATCAGAAAGCACCGAAACTTTAGGCACTTCAAGTACTTTAGGCACTCATCCTGAACTTGCCTTTGGTGCCAACGTGAAATCTGCCGAGATCAGGTTGCCTGAACATATTGACTTCCCTGGCATAACGGTTTAAGGGTATCTGGAAAATAACTGCGGCTGATCGCAGGATATTGCTGAACACCAAGCAGGAGAGCCATGATGAGCGCCACGCCGAGTCTGATTATCGTCCTTGCCACCAGAAACCAGGGCAAGTTGCAGGAATTTAAAGAGCTGTTAAAGGATTTCCCGGTTGAGCTGCGCAGTTTGCAGGATTTCGGCCCGATCCCGGAAGCGGTGGAGGATGGCCTGACCTTTGATGAGAATGCCTACAAGAAGGCGTCCTTCACGGCAAAGGTGCTCGGTCTGCCGGCCATTGCCGATGACTCGGGACTGGTGGTCGACGCCCTGGGCGGGGCGCCCGGCGTCCACTCCGCCCGCTATGCCGGCGACAAGGCCACGGACCTGGACAACATCAACAAGCTGCTGCAGGAACTGGCGGGCGAGACGAACCGCAAGGCGGCCTTTGAATGCGTCATCTCCGTGGCCGTGCCATCGGGTCCGGCCCTTACCTACGAAGGACGCTGCGAAGGCGAGATTCTCACCGCGCCCAGGGGCGAGGGCGGCTTCGGCTATGACCCGGTTTTCTATGCGCCGGAACTGGGCAGAACATTTGCCGAGGCCGGCATGAGCGAAAAAAACAAGATCAGCCACCGCGGCAAGGCGGCCGGGGAACTGGTCGCGGAGTTTGACAAGGTGCTGATCTGGCTGAAGCAGCGCCTTGCTGAAGCAAAACCGCCCAAACCCGATCATCGCCAGTTTGAGGGCAACGACTGGTCACTGCCCAAAGCGAACTGAAACCGGCGGAGTGCCTAAAGTACTTAAAGTTAAAATTCAACTTTCTGAGCTGGCATAACTTATTGAAATCGTGAATTATATGACAATATTTTCGGTCGTCATTCCGGCATGTTTTAAGCCGGAATCCAGTATCTGGGAGTTTCTGGATTATGCCGGATCATGTCCGGCATGACGAACCGTCCGCTGTTCATTGCATGTAACTCACTGTAAACTCGTACAATTCAACAACTCAGAAGGTTGAATTAAAAGGTTTTGTCTGATCAGAACATACCGCAACTTTAAGTATTTCAGGCATGTTAAGTACTTTAGGCACTCTCTAAAGTTATCACTCCCCGCCCCCGGCCACGAGAAAATCATAAAAGGCCTTATACTGGCCGGGCAATGTTCTTTTTTTGTGGGTTGCCAGATAGAAGGAGCGCTTCATCTCTTCCCCCAGCTGCATTTCCTGCAGCGTACCGTTGGCCAGTTCCTCGGCAATGGCCAACCTGGACAGAATGGAGGTGCCGAGGCCGACCTTGATTGCCTGCTTGATGGCATCGGTGGAGCCGAGTACGGCGACGACATTCATCTTTTTCAGACTGATCTGCATCTTCTGCAGAAAATCCTCCATGATTTTTCGGGTGCCGGAACCCTCTTCCCGCAGCAGAAACGGCACCTGATAGATTTGTAACGATTTGTTCATCTCCTCCATGAACTGCGGGGCCCCGGCAAACACCAGCTCATCTTCCAGGAACGGTTCGTAGTGTAAGACCTTCGGTTCCATGACGGCGCCGACAATGCCGAGAAAAAATTCATGGTGGATCAGACAGTCGGTGATTCTCTTGGTGTCGCCGACCTGGATTTCAAAGGAAACATCCGGATAGTGACTGCGGAAGCCGGCGGCCAGCCTGGGCAGCATGTAGGTGCCCGGAATGGTGCTGGCCCCGATAAAGAGCCTGCCCTTCACGCGCTGGACGCTTTTGAGCACAATGTCGTTGATCCCCTCCAGGTCTTCAATCAGCTGCAGGGCCTTGGGGAATATCAGATCCGCCTCGCTGGTCGGCTCGATTTTTCTGCCCAGCCGGTCAAACAGGGTACAGCCCAGGGATTTTTCCAGATTTTTAATGTGTTCACTGATGGTCGGCTGGCTGATGTAGAGCTGTTCAGAGGCCTTGGAAAAGCTTCTGTTGCGGTAGACCGAGGCGAAAATGCGCAGCTGATGAATATCCATGTCGCACTCCTCCCTCTGTCAGCCGTTAAACCCGATCTTTTCGATCAGCTGGCGCATGATTTTTCTTTCTTCCAGGGAAAGACTGGTCACCTCAAAGCCGGTGGCCACAAATTCGGGATTCACGTCCTTGGCGGACCAGAGGCTTTTCCCTGCAAAATGAATCTCGTTTTCCTTGAAATAGCCTTCGGGCAGCCGCAGTTTCAGGATATAGTTGCGGTTGAGCGGTATTTCTTCCTCACTGACCAGCTTGATGCCGCGGGTGGTGATATCAACGAGGTTTCCTAAAATATTTCCCGATTCAACATCATAGACTTCCAGGTAGTATATCAGGTGGCGCCGTTTCTGCACTCGTGATCTGGCCATGGTTCTTCCCCTGTCGCCTTAAAATTGATGAAATCGTACAACCTGAAAATGAAACACGGAGAGCGCAGAAAATTAACCGTGACGGTTTCGTAAATTTGCGCGCATCACGACCGTTTCCCGCCGTTTTCCCCGGTTTTTGCAATATGCCGCAGCATCAAGGCGACCACATCATCAATGGACAGCGCCGAGGTGTCGATGATGAGGGCATCGGCCGCCGCCTTTAACGGCGCAAGGGTACGGTCGCTGTCATCCTTGTCCCGTTTGATGATCTGGGCCAGTATTTCCTTCTCATCAGCCTGCTGTCCCTTTTCCCGCAGCTGCAGGCAGCGGCGCCGCGCCCTTTCCGCCGGGGCGGCATCGAGAAAGAATTTATGGCGGGCACCGGGAAATACCACGGTGCCGGTGTCCCGGCCCTCGGCCACCACCCCGCCCCTGCTGCCCAGACGCCGTTGCATTTCCGTCAATTTCCGCCGCACCACCGGCTGGGCCGAGACCTTGGAGGCAACAAGACCCATTTCCGCGGTGCGGATCGCCAGACTGATATCCTCCTGATCCAGGATTACCCTGGTGTCCCCGTCGCCCGGGGCCAGCACGAGGTCAATATCGGCAAGAAGCTGCGCCAGCGCCTCTCCGTCCTCCAGAGACAGGCCGAGCTTTTTGGCCTTGTAGCCCACGGCCCGGTACATGGCGCCGGTATCCAGAAAGGTATAGCCAAGCCGGGCCGCGACCAGCCGGCTGATGGTGCTCTTGCCGCTCCCGGAGGGGCCGTCTATGGTGATGATATCATTTTCCGCCACAACTTTCTCCTGCAGATATTCCCGCTTGCTAAATCGCGGGTTTACGCCCCGCCATCTCCAGCCGTTTCTCCAGGTTGAAGCCGATGCGCAGCAGCTTTTCCTCCTGAAAATGGGCGGCCTGGATCTGCAGGCCGATGGGCAGCCCTGCCCTGCTGACCGCGCATGGCACGGAAAGGGCCGGAATGCCGGCCAGGTTCGCCGGGATCGTTAAGACATCCGAGAGATACATGCTTAACGGATCATGACTTTTTTCGCCGATCTTCCAGGCCGGGGTCGGGGTGACCGGCGACAGCAGCGCATCGCATTCGGCAAAGGCCTTGCGGTAATCGTCGACAATCAGGGTCCGGACCTGGGAGGCCTTCTTGTAATAGGCGTCATAGTAGCCGGAGGAGAGGGCGTAGGTTCCCATGATGATCCGCCGCTTGACCTCCGGGCCGAAGCCATGGGAGCGGGTCTGCTTATACATGTCGAGCAGCGAGTCGGCATCCATGTCCCGCATGCCGTACTTGACGCCGTCATAACGGGCCAGATTGGAGCTGGCCTCGGCCGGGGCGATAATATAATAGGCAGCCACCCCGTATTCGGTATGGGGCAAAGAGACCTCGCGCACAATGGCGCCCGCCTCCCGCAGTTTTTCCACCCCGTTCTGCACGGCCGCCGCCACTTCCGGATCAAGTCCCTCCCCGAAATATTCCCTGGGAATGCCGAGGGTCATGCCCTGCAGACCATCGGTCAGGGCGGCGCCATAATCGGGCACCTGCTGATTGACCGAGGTCGAATCGTGCGGGTCATAGCCGCTGATCACTTGCAGCATCAGGGCGCAGTCGGTCACGTCCTTGGTAAGGGGGCCGATCTGATCGAGGGAAGAGGCAAAGGCCAGCAGACCGTAACGGGAAACCCGGCCATAGGTGGGCTTTAAGCCGACGATGCCGCAGTGGGAGGCCGGCTGGCGGATGGAGCCGCCGGTGTCCGAGCCGAGGGAGGCGATGCACTCATCAGCGGCCACCGAGGCGGCGGAACCGCCGCTGGAGCCGCCGCAGATATGCTCGCGGTTCCATGGATTTTTCGGCACGCCGTAGGCACTGTTCTCGTTGGCCGACCCCATGGCAAACTCGTCCATGCCGGTCTTGCCGATGATAACGGCGCCGGCCGCCCGCAGCTTGTCAATCACCGTGGCGTTATAGGGGGGGACAAAGGGTTCCAGAATTTTCGATCCGGCGGTGGTGCGCAACCCTTTGGTGCAGATGACATCCTTGATGGACAGCGGGATGCCGCACAGGGGACCGCCCTCGCCGCGGCCAAGCTGCCGGCCGGCCTCTTCCGCCTGGGCAAGGGCCTCCTCCCTGTTCAGGGTGATATAGGCGCCGATTTTTTCATCAACCGCGTCAATGCGGCTGAAAACTGCCTGGGTCAGCTCCAGGGGGGTGACTTCTTTGGCGGCGAGCAGATCCGTTAAGGCATGAATTGATAAGCTGCTGTAATCCATATACTCCTCTGTGGCGGAAACTATTTTCACCACAGAGCACACGGAGATCACAGAGA